>CAMOEE010000018.1 GCA_946611835.1 uncultured Treponema sp.
ATCGCGCTGGCCTGTCACGCCGGAGATCGAGGGTTCGAGCCCCTTCGCTCCCGAAAGTAAGACTGTCTTTTTCAAGGCAGTCTTTTTTGTTTTAAAGTGCTACACGTTAAAATTTTCTTTTACTTTTCTTCCTTTCACTCTTATACTTTTTTTATGCCTAGAATTTATTTGAACGACGACTGGGATTTCTGCCCTGAATTCAATCCTGCCATGACAAAAAGTGATTGCGATGCCGATTTTTCAAAAGTCAGGCTGCCTCACACTTTTGCAGTCACTCCTTTCAATTCATTTTCAACTGACGTTTACCAGAAAGACGCCCTTTACCGGCGTTTTTTTACGACTGAGCCTGCCTGGAGCGGAAAAAACATTCTTCTTACCGTGGAGGGAGCGGCCCACAAAAGCGAAGTTTACCTGAACGGAAAATTGCTGGGAAGCCACGAATGCGGCTACACGGCCTTTACCCTTGACCTTACGGAGGCCCTTGCCCCGGCCGGGCAAAAAAATCTCCTTGCAGTCAGGGTCGACAGCCATGAGAGCCTTAACCAGCCCCCTTTCGGATTCGTAATTGATTACATGACTTACGGCGGAATCTATCGTGATGTCTATATTGATGTAAAAAATCCTGTTTACATAGAAGATGTTTTCGTAAAAACGCATGGAAAAGAATACGAGGCCGAGGTCAGCCTTGCTGGAGGCAGCGGAAAAATCACCAACATCCTCAAAGCTGCCCCGGGCGTTAAATTCACGACTGACCCAAATAGCGAAATAAAGCTCTGGTCAGTCGAGGAACCTTATCTTTATGTCCTTGAAACGCAGCTCTTTGATGATGCGGGGAATCTCCTGGACTCAAAAGAGACCCGCTTCGGCTTTCGTGACATCCGCTATGATGAGGGCGGTTTTTATCTCAACGGAAAGAAAGTCAAAATCCGGGGGCTTAACCGTCACCAGTCCTGGCCTTATGTCGGTTATGCCATGCCAAAAAACATGCAGAAAGAGGATGCCGACATCCTGAAATACGAGCTTGGCCTGAACGAGGTGCGCACTTCTCATTATCCCCAGAGCCGGTATTTCATCGACCGCTGTGACGAAATCGGCCTTCTGGTTTTCACCGAAATTCCGGGCTGGCAGCACATTGGAAATGCTGAATGGAAGGACAAGGCAATTCAGAATGTAAAGGACATGGTTTTGCAGTACAGGAATCATCCTTCAATCTTTATCTGGGGTGTGCGAATCAACGAAAGCCAGGACGACGACGAATTCTACGAGCGTACCAACAAACTTGCCCGCCAGCTTGACCCAACGAGGCCGACGGGCGGCGTGCGTTATCTCAAAAACAGTCATCTCCTTGAGGATGTCTATACTTTCAATGATTTCAGCTTCTGGGGACCAAACGAAGGCTGCCTGCCAAAAAACAAGGTCACGAAAAGCAGCAGGGGCTACATGATTACCGAATACAACGGCCACATGTTTCCCACAAAGACCTTTGACTGTGAGAGCCACCGCACCGAGCACGCAGTCCGCCATGCAAAAGTCCTTGATGCGGTCGCAGGCCATGATGAGATTTCCGGTTCAAGCGGCTGGTGTATGTTTGATTACAACACCCACAAGGATTTCGGGTCGGGAGACTACATCTGCTATCACGGAGTCATGGACATGTTCCGAAATCCCAAAATGGCGGCCTATGTTTATCAGAGTCAGGAAGACGCAAGCCTTGTCGGAGACGTTCTTTATGTAACTTCAGCAATGGATATAGGCGAGTACCCGGCCAGCATGAGGGGCGATGTCTACATCATCACGAACGCAGACAGCGTAAAGATGTTCGTAAATGACATTTTCATTAAGGAATACACTTCGGCGGACAGCCCTTTCAAAAATCTTCCCCACGGTCCCATTGTGATTGACGATTACATCGGTCACAGGCTGGTGGACGAGGACGGAATCAGGGAAAAAGACAATAAGGCGATGAAGGAAATGCTTTTCGCCCTGCAGAAATATGGCGTGGACAATCTACCGCTTAAAATTACCCTCAAAGGAATGTGGCTCTGGTTCCGGGGAATCACGAATCCCGGGCATTTGAGGCAGCTCTACGGAAAGTACATCGGAAACTGGGGAGGTGAGTCAGTCTGCTACAAATTCGAGGCCTGGCGTGACGGAAAGCTAGTTAAGACTGTCATCCGTACTCCCGCAAAATTCACCCGGCTTCAGATTGAGGCAAAAAGGCGGGAGCTTGTCGAGGAAACGACTTATGATGTCGCCTCAGTCAGCCTGAAGGCAATCGACGAGAACGGAAATATTCAGCCTTACTGTCAGGAAGCCGTCTTCCTTCGCTGTGAGGGTGAAATAGAGCTTTTGGGGCCGAAAGTTGTCTCTCTCAAAGGCGGCATGGCGGGCACTTACATCCGCTCAAAGGGCAGGGAAGGCAAGGGCAGGCTCTTTATCACCGATTGGGAAGGCAACGAGCATTGGCTTGAATTCACAGTGAGAAGTTAGGAATTAGGAATTAGGAATTAGGAATTAGGAATTAGGAATTTTTTTTCAAAAATTTTGATAAAATTCTTTATGACTTATTGACACATTTGTTCGTTTGGTATAATATAACACTCGTTCCGAACGAACAATGATCCCTTAGCTCAGTCGGTAGAGCAACGGACTGTTAATCCGTGTGTCGCTGGTTCAAGCCCAGCAGGGGTCGGAAAGCCTGACCAATTTGGTCGGGCTTTTTTTATGGCGTTTTTCCTGCTTTGCTGCTGCTTTAATCCCTTACGCATAACATTATGAAAAAGTTCATAACTTTCTTTTTATTTCTCTTCCCCGTCTTTTCTCTTTTTTCATTCACCAAAGATGATATAAAACTTTTTACCCTGGAAAACGGGCTTAAAATCTACTATCTCGAAGATTCTTCTTCTCCTACAGTCCGGCTTGAGCTGTGCGTTGCGGCGGGATTCACAAATCAGGGGCGGGAGAACGGCGGCTTTTTCAATCTTTATGCCCGTCTTTTGGGCGGGGATCTTTCCAATGACAGCGTCCGCTTTGTCGCAAAAGTGGCGCCAAGTAATGCTGAGAGGGCGGTTCTGGAGCTTTCCGAAAAACTAAAGCCCCTCCAGCCCTCTGACTCTCAGCTTTCTTCTATATTAAATGCGATGAAAAGCGAATACAAGGATTTTGAGTCCAGTGCGGCGGGCTACATCAACACCGCAATCGACTCAAAAATCTTCCCTGAAAATCCCTGGACCCGTGAAAGCGGAGTTTCCTCTTCATTCACTTCCCGCAAAAACGAAGTCGTCCGCTCTATCCTTCAAAAAATCGCAGCAGAATATTACATTCCGGCCAATTCAGTTCTTTTCGTCAACGGAAACATCAGTGAGACAGCCCTGCTTGAAATCGCAAAAAAATACTTTTCTGTTTTTCCGAGTCTCCCGAAGAAGCAGCCTGAGGGGGGAGAATCTTATAATCCCACTCCCTTGTCAAAATCCCGCAAATTCATTCTTTTTCACGATGATTTTTCTGACGAGATGACTCAGATTGCCCTTCAGTACAAAAATCTCGGGCGGGACGAGGCTGATGTCCTTTCTGCCCTCTGGAATCAAAACGACTCTTCATTTAAAAAACTTCTCCTAAAACAACGAAACCTTAAAATCCTTGGAGGCGAATACATTGATGTAAGCTCGGCCCAGGAAAAGTCTTCTTCAAGGCTGATAATCCAGTCGCTTTTGGGCGCTTCTAAGGTCTCTCCTGTCATTCAGGCTGACTTGTTTCTTTCGATGAGCCGTGACGAGGATGTTTTTTCAAAAAAAGAATTGCAGAAAACGCTACGCTCCTACAAAACCGAATTCACCCGCCTTTCTGAAAGCTCAGACAGGACTATGGAGGAATTTTCAGGATATCTCCCCCTGCACGATTCTTCTGACGGAGATGAGATTTCAGGATTTTTCTCAAAGGGCGAGAGATTCTCACAAATCGAAATCAGCGAATTACGGAAGAAAATCCAGGCGGAAGAGCCCTATGTTTTTGTTTTTTTGAACACGAAAGTCTACCAGAAATACGCAGCCGAATTCAAAAAAGCGGGTTTCGAGACGATAAATCAAAAGGACAGTGCCTGGTACAATCAGACGGCCTACAAAAATCCAGCGGATGACTCTCAGAAAAAAAGTGAGGGCAGGAAAAGTCTTCTTGAAGAAATCGCTGCCTCTGCCGGCCGTTTCGTCTCAAAAAATCTCTCGGAATTCTCTTCCCTGAAACTCAAAAACGGAATTCCAATAACGCTCAAACGAAGCGAAAACTCAAATACCGCGGTCCTCTCTCTCACGATTGCGGGCGGCGAGCTTCTTTTTACCGACAAGATTCCGGGGCTTTCTTCGGTTCTTACCGGTTCCATTGCCGTGAACATAAGGCGGCAGCTTGATTCTTATTCTGAAAGCGGGCTGGTCACGGGATTTTATGAAGTCACTTCCCGGACTCTTTCGACCCATTCAATCATCACTGTTGCTTGCTTTTATTCCGAGATTGAATATGCCATTCAGGCCGCCTACACGGCTCTTGTTTATCAGGATATTTCACCGGCTCTGGCTGATGGCGTGACTTACGACGAGAGGACCCACTGGCGGCTTAAAACAGGCAGCAGTGAATTCCAGCTCTTGTGCGAGGCAATCCGCCTTTTGTACAAAAGCACGGACTATCCAAAACTCTACATCGACACCGAGGATAAGCCGTCCGAGAAACTGGAATTCACGAAAATCATGGCCGCATATCCCATTCTTCTTGATTCGTCACGCTTTTCTCTGATTCTTTCTGGAAAATTGAAGGATGATGATTTTTTGCAGCAGGCCCTGGACTCGACTTTCGGAAATCTTTCGACCATGACGGAAACCCAGTCAATAGAACTGGCTCTTCCCCGGCCTGACTTCAAAAAACTCACATCAGCAGAAAAGAGAATCTCGCTCAGGCATCTTTTTTTGACCGACATCTCCAAGGACAAGGCAGGCCCCAGACCAGCGGTTTTGATTCCGACCACGAAATTCTTCGACCCGATTTTGTACTGTCTTCCTTCGCCGGACTTGGCTTCTACTGACTGTGCCCTTTTTGACGCGCTTTTGATTGAGCTTGCCTGCCGCATGGAGGCTGCCTTAAGCCAAAAGCACCCGGAGATGAAGGTTAAGGCCCAGCTCCCCGAAAACGACATTCCCTTCGCAAGAATCGTCGTGACCAGCGTAGCCCACACGGCTGAAGTCGATTCCCTTTATGCCGAATGCGTAAAATCAATTAAAAATGACATTTCCCGCCAGATTGAGATTCAGACAGAGGGCGTAATTGACCTTGAAAAAACTGACCTTTTGGCCCGGCTTGAAAACAACTGGCTCATGGCGGTAATTTCAGAGGCTGGAAGCCAGGAAGGAACGGCCCGCCTCATGCAAAGCGGTGAGATTCATAAAAATCCAAAGCTCTACCTTGAGCAATATGAGGCAATAGCCAAAGCCAAAGCCGAAGATTACTTCCTGATTGCAGAAAGCTATTTCGGGACAAAAGCCCCGCTAAGCTTGTACAGCAAGGATTCAAAAAAGTAAGGTAAATTGACCTTCCTGGCTGATTACGCAATCCATCCTTACATCATGCTCATCGGTGGGGATTTCTTCGACAATCTGGCAGGGAAGGCAGAAGCCGCATAAAAAGGGTTTTGCACCATGCTGTTGCATTTCTTCTATATAAATATCATAGAAACCCTTTCCGTGGCCCAGTCTTTTTCCGTCTTTGGTGAATGCGACCCCCGGAACTATTACAAAGGGGAGCGGTTCAGGCACAGCCTTCACCGAGACTCGCTCAAAAACTGTCTCACAGTTTTTGCCCCTGACGGGTCGCTCCCTACCCGCAACGCCCCAAATCAGTTTTTCTAATCCGTCTTTTGGCTCCAGAATTCCGTATGCTCCGCTTTCCAGTTGCTCTTCAAGGCTTTTCTTTCCATCAAGAAAATAAAAATCCATTCTGCTTCGTCCTTCTTTTAAGGCGGCAAAATCAACTTTGGGAACGGCGACTTTTTTTCCTTCTTTTAGCGCATCAAGGATAAGTGGCCTGCAGTCTGCCTCAAGCCTGTCAGGGATATAAGCCAGAACCAGGTTAGCATTTTTGTATTCTTCAAGGGCCCTGACCTTCATGCAAATCTTTTCGCCCAGCCTGACTTTTTCTTCTTCTGAAAGATTTTTATGGAATTCTTCGAGAGTTTTCTTCATCTCTTTTCGTAATTTTTTCTTAAAATCACAGGTATTTTGGCCTTTCATAATGCAATTTTAGCAGATATGTGCTAGAATAAAAAGGAAAATGTCATAATCCAAACACAAAGAGGTACTAAATGCTTAATGTAAACAACAATGCTTCCCTTTTGAAGCAGGACATCCTTGTCAAAATCGCAAAACTTCAGCTCGAAGGAAAACTTGAAGAGGGTGTTCACTACATTCCAAAGGAAATGGTTCCCCAGGGAAGCCCTTCTATCCGCTGCTGTATCTACCACGACCGTGAAATCCTCCGTACACGAGTCCTTGCCCGCATGGGATTCTCTGTAGAAAATATTGATGACGAAAAACGCCTTGCCGATTACGCAAAAGACGCTTTGGCCCGCGAAAAGCCGACCTGGCCAATGCTCACTTTCCTTAACGATGCTTGTAACGGCTGTGTCAAAACAAAATATCTTCCTACAAACGCCTGCCAGGCTTGTCTTGCCCGTCCTTGTAAAATGAACTGCCCTAAACAGGCAATCGACATCTACGACCACCGTGCCCACATCGACCCAAACAAATGTATCAACTGTGGTCTCTGCGCTCAGAACTGCCCTTACCATGCAATCGTAAAAATCCCAATTCCTTGTGAGGAAGCCTGCCCGGTGGGAGCAATCACCCGCAACGAAGAGACCGGCCACGAGCAGATTGACTACGACAAGTGTATTTTCTGCGGAAAGTGCATGAGCTCTTGTCCTTTCGGTGCCGTAATGGAAAAATCCCAGCTTGTTGATGTCATCAAGCACATTATGAACGGCAAAAAAGTCGTTGCCATGTACGCACCCGCAATCGGTGCCCAGTTCAAGGGTGCAAAGGTCGGCCAGCTTGAGGGTGCTCTTCTTGCCGCCGGTTTCAGCCGGGTCTGGGAAGTCGCTATCGGTGCTGACATCACAGCCGACAAAGAGGCCGCTGAGTTCGCCGAGCGAATGGAGAGGGGCGACAAAATGATGACGACCAGCTGTTGTCCTGCCTATGTCCGGGCAGTTCAGATTCATGCTCCAGAGCTTAAAAACTGCGTCTCAGAGACAAAGTCTCCTATGATTTACACCGCAGAGCTTGCAAAAAAAGCCGACCCTGACTGCATCACTGTTTTCGTGGGTCCATGTCTCGCCAAAAAACGCGAGGGCTACGACAATGAGCTTGTTGACTATGTTCTTTCTGTCGAGGAAGTCAACGCTCTCTTCACAGCAAAAGAAATTGATGTCACAAAAATGGAGGCAAAACCCGGTAAATACAATCCGACTGTCTCTGCCCGAAACTTCGCAAAAACAGCAGGCGTTGCCGAGAGTGTTAAAATCCGTCTTAAGGACGCTTCAATTCTCCGTCCTGTCGTCATCAACGGTCTCGACAAGGCTGGGGTCAAGGCTTTGCAGAACTATGGCAAAATCAACGCTGGAACCATTCCGACTCCGGCAGACTGTCCAAACCTTATCGAGGTCATGGCTTGTGAGGGCGGCTGTATCGCAGGTCCTTCAGTCATCATGAACCCGAAGACAGGTGCAGCTCTTCTCAACATGTATGCAAACGCAGGCTCAAAAGAGCTTGTTGACGGAATTCCGCCAAAATGCGACATGGATGCCGTAATTGAGGGCGAAAAATAAAGTGAGCAGGTGGCAGTGAGCAGTGAGCAGTGAGCAGTGAGCAGTTAGCAGTTAATTTGCGTTACCGCTGCTACTCCGCTTCGCTCCGTAACGCTGCGGTCGGGCTTTTCGCCCTTCCGCTTGCGCTCCATTGCTCCGCTCCATTCTGTCGCTACGCAACTTCGGGGCTACAATCCCTAACGCTCTGCTTTTTATAAATTTGTATGTACAAAAAGTTTCTTTCTTTTTTCTTTTTTTTGTCTTTTTTTTCAAGCCTTTTCGCACAAGTTTCTTCAATCCGCCTTGGCGTTTTAAAAGGCCTTTCCTGCACGCCTTCTGCCTATCTTATCGAAAACAAGGCAAAGCTTTCCCTTCAGAACATGGCCTTTAAGCTCTTTGATTCTGAGCAGAGCGAGCTTCCTGCTCTTTTGAAGGGTGAGATTGATGCGGGCTTTCTCTCACCTGAAAGTGCCGCGGAAGTCTTTTTAAAGGGAAACAAGGCCCTGGTCTGTATCGGAAGCGTTCAGAACGGAAATCTCTTTCTTCTTACCAATGAAGAATCTTATGGAAGCCTCGAAGACCTAAAAGCTCAGAAAATCCTCTGTGCCCCCGAAAGTTCCAGTTCAAAAATTTTGAGTCATCTTCTTTCAAAAAAGGAAATCAAGACGGCCAGTCTTTCTCGTGGAGAGGGGGAGCTTCCTTCAGATTCGGTTGGGCTTGATTTTTCTGTGCCGGCCGCCAACATTGCCAATGCCCTTATTAACAAAAATGCCGCTTATGCTCTTTTGGCCGAGCCTTATGCCACGGTGGCAGTCAAAAATTCATCAGAAATACGCCGTGCCGAAAATCTTCAGAAACTTTACAACGAGGCTGAGGAGTGGAGCTCTTTCCCGTCCATGCTCCTTCTTGTCCGTGCTGACTTCGCAAAGGAAAAGCGGGATTTGGTGAAAAAATTCATGGACCTTTACAAAAATGCCGTGAACTGGACAAACAGAAACCCCAGTAAGGCCGCTTTTTTGTCAGAAAAACACAGGCTTTATCATTCGCCGGCCATACTAAGGGATTCAATTCCCCACGCCGCTTTTCTCTGGCGGGAGGCTGGAACGGCGAGACCGGACATCGAAAAATACCTCACGGTTTTGGGAATAGAAATTCCGGGTGAAGAATTTTATAAATTCTGACACAGATAAACACAGATAAACACAGATAGGTTTTCGGGGCGCCGGGGGGAGAGGTTCAGGCTTTTCCCTCTTCTATAAAATTTCTGCCTTACTTTCCATTCCCATAAGTGCGTTCAATTTCCTGAATCTGATCCCGGACTGCTGCTGCCTGTTCGTACTCGAGTTTATCGGCGAAGTCGCTCATTTCTTTTTTGAGAGCTTCAATCAGCTTTTTACGCTGCTTTGGGTCGAAGAGGTTTGTGCTCTTCTTTAAGACACCAAGCTCGATTTCGGCTTCTTCGGCTGCGTCTGCCTGTGCCCGGACCAGGATATCCTGAACGGCCTTTGAGACTGTGTGCGGCGTGATTCCGTGCTCTTCGTTGTACTTCTGCTGGATTTCCCTTCGGCGGCGGGTTTCTTCCACCGTTTCCTTGATTGCAGGCGTGATGTTGTCGGCATACATTACGACCATGCCCTTTTCGTTGCGGGCGGCCCGGCCTACAATCTGAATCAGGCTCGTGGTTGAGCGCAAAAAGCCGATTTTGTCAGCGTCAAGGATTGCGATAAAGCTGACCTCAGGCAGGTCGATACCTTCCCGGAGCAGGTTGATTCCAATCAGAACATCGATTTCGCCCACACGGAGAGACTTCAATATTTCAACCCGTTCAAAAGTGTCGATTTCGGAGTGAATGTATTTTACTTTGAGGTTTAGCCCCAGAAGATAGTCCGTCAAATCTTCCGCCATCTTTTTGGTCAGAGTAAGAATCAGGCTTCTCTCTTTTCTTTCGATTCTTTCTTTTACTTCCCTGTAAATGTCTTCCATCTGGCCTTCGCTCGGCCTTATTTCGATGAGGGGGTCAAGAAGACCTGTGGGGCGGATAATCTGCTCGACGACCTGGCTTGACTGGGCGATTTCTTCCTTGCGCGGGGTTGCCGTGACATAAATCACCTGATTCATCTTCTTCCAGAATTCATCGCCTTTGAGGGGGCGGTTATCAAGGGCAGAGGGCAGGCGGAAACCAAAATCAACGAGATTCTGCTTTCGGCTGCGGTCACCCTCGTACATGGCACTGATTTGCGGAACGGTGACATGAGCCTCATCAATCAGGCAGAGAAAATCATCCGGGAAGTAGTGGAGCAGGGTAGCGGGCGGCTCGCCGGTCTTTCGGCCTGAAATGGGGGCAGAGTAATTTTCAATTCCTGAGCAGTAGCCCATTTCCTTCATCATCTCGATGTCGTAGGTTGTGCGGGTCTTCAATCTTTCGGCTTCAAGCATTTTCCCTGTGGCCTGCAAAGTCTCCACCCGTTCTTCCATCTCTTTTTGAATCCGCTCAGTGGCGGCAAGCAGGGCATCATGGGGAACGACGAAGTGCTTGGCCGGGTAAAGCTGAAGCTCGTCCAGCTCTTCCTCTGTTGCCCGGTTTAAGACATTGAATCGCTTTATGCTGGAAATCTCGTCAAAATCAAGCTCGATTCTGTAGGCTGTGTCGGTCTCCATGTAAGGGGGATATACTTCAATGACATCTCCCCGAACCCGGAAATTTCCCCGGTCCAAGACCATGTCATTCCTCTGGTACTGAATGGAAGCCAAATCCCGCTCGAATTTGCGCAAATCAAGAATCTCGCCCTTTTCGATGTGAACGCGCATTTCTTTGTAGAGGTCTGGCATACCCAGACCGTAAATGCAGCTCACCGTGGCAACGACGATTACATCCCGCCTCTCCATGAGTGAATAAGTCGCTGCAAGGCGGAGCTTGTCAATCTCAGCATTTGTGGCCGCATCTTTTTCGATGTAAAGGTCTCGGGCCGGAACATAGGCTTCCGGCTGGTAGTAGTCGTAATAAGAGACAAAATACTCGACCGCATTGTGGGGGAAAAATGACTTGAATTCCCGGTAAAGCTGGGCGGAAAGAGTCTTGTTGTGGCTGATAATGAGGGTGGGCCGCTGAACCTTTTCGATGATTTTGGCCATGGTAAAGGTTTTTCCAGAGCCGGTGACACCCTTAAGGGTCTGAAAACGATCGCCTCTTAAAAAGCCCTCAGAAAGTTTTTCGATTGCCTGTCCCTGGTCGCCCGAAGGCTGGTAGGGACTCACGACTTCAAATTTGCGCATACGGGTAGTATAGCATTTACGAAGGGGGAAGTCATCGCATCGACAGCGAGGTTTCTTCCGAAATTGTTCCGAAATTTCTTCCGAAATTGTTCCGAAATTTCTTCCGAAATTGTTGGAATTTGTCGATATTTGTTGCTTTGAACACAAAGCTCCAGCACAGTATCTCCGATGAATTCCAGCAGCTGATAATTCGGCATATGGTTTTTAGTTGCACTAGTGACGAAAGAAGAAAAAAAACTGACATAGCAAAATAGAATTTTGGAACATGTAGCCGATTTTGTCATGAACAATTGCAGGTTAATTCACTTTAATCGTGGATATTTTACTTTGCCAGTGAGCGAACGATGCTGCGTATGGAATCGAAGTCAGATTTTTTGAGACGCTTGAGGTCGTGAAAAAGTTCGTTAAGGTCGGAATTGATGGAAATTTTTTGATTCGTATCTCCAAGAACAAGGAATTCTACAGTAGTGCCGATAAATTTCGCAATTTTTACGGCATTTTCTGCATTAGGAAGGGATTTTTGTCCGAATAAATAGTTATCCAAAGTACTTTTGCTGATTCCAGTTCCTGCAGAAAGTTCTTTAATTTCTATATCCCGGATTTCAAGCATGTTTCTTAGATTCTCAGAGAAACTCATAGTGTGAGTATACTTAATTAAGTGATTAAAACTTGATAAAACACCTAATAAAGAATAAAATTGACCTGAGTGACTTTTAATTAGGAGTTTGATAGTTTTAATATGGTCAAACGGATTTTTCTTTTCTTCAATAAGTCAGAAATGCACTTAAAACACTGTCTTACACTTGCATTTCTATTATTATCATCTATAGCTTTAGCAAAGGAAAAGAATACCGTACTGTTAATTTCACAAAATTCCACTCAGTATGAAAAACTTTCTTCACCCGAAAAACTCCTGGCTCGTTCTGCATTACAAACAATTATAGGCAACTTGACACTTATAGACGAAATTGTAGTGCGAACAGATGAAAATGATACACTACTCCGACAGGTTCAGAAGAAATCTCAGATAGAGGCAAGTGTAGGTTTGGCCACCGTACAGTCTGCATATGTAAGTAACGCAGGTATAAAAGCAGATGTTCACATAGATTTTTCTCTTGTAAAATATAACAGTAGGTGGAAACTGACATATACAGCAAGCGATATTGAGCGACTTACTATCCTTTTTGCAGGAGAATCCTCGTCTTTCTCTTTAGAACAGATTGAAAAAGAAGCCGACTGTTTGAGTTTTTCTATTCTGGAGAATTTGTGTAAACGGAATTTTATTTCGCCTGTGCCTTTCAATATTAGAAGTCAGCTTCTTCATGAAACAGACTCGGACGAAAACTTTAAGAAATATATAGCCGAATATGAGACAAGAGCGGCTATGCTGCAAAGGCAACTGGAAGCTTTGCAAAAGAATGCCAGCTCAGCAGAAGAACGCATAAAAAATGAAAGTGAAAAACAAAGTTTGCGACTAAAACTTGAGATGGCAGAAAGAAAAAAGGCTATACTTGAAACTGAAGAGCGAAACAGACATGTTGAAGCAGAAAAGATGCGAAAACGACAGTCTGAAGTTAAAGAACTTACTGAAAAACAAAGGTCTGATTTTGAAAAGAGTCTTTCCGACTTAGAAAATAAGAGAACTGAAATTCTAAAAGAAAGTGCACGTACACTCTCTCTTAAAAAGAGGATTGAGATTATTGAATCTGACCGTGAAAGTCTTATTGCCCTTAAGAATCAGATAGAGCTTACTGTTGCAGAAAGCAATGTCTACTATGACGGTGAAAAAGAAAAAGAATTAGCTGCAAAAAATGCTGAAGGCTGGCGTAAAGCAGATTTGTCAGACGGAAAACCGACTGATGCGGCAAAAGAGTTTCGCAGGGTAGAACTTGCAGATATAACAAAAAAATGGGACGAACGAAAACTTGCCGCGGAAAATGAAATTCGCACAGGAGTAAAAGAAACATTAAAAGCCTATGAAAAATCATTCTCTCGTTCGCTTTCTGAATTGGAAGCAACCGAATTTGCATTTACATCGATAAACAGAAATGAGAGCAATATTCAGTTGCATATTGACGAATACGATGCCGCTCAAGAAAGCTGGACGATTCATACAAATATCAATTTTTCTGATATTCCAATTTTGTCGTTACCATACAAGTCAATGCCAGATATTCAGATAAGCTATGCAGATATGACTGGTAAAAAAAAATCCTTCAGGTTCAAATATAACGGCTTACAACGAGTACCGCGACAATGTTGAATGGGCTGATTTGTATTTCAGGGCATCAGTTCCATATCTGTATGCGACTTTATCATTACATGTAAAATACGATGAAAAACAAAAAGTTTACAGGGCAAACTATACTACCTTTACGATAACAAAAGTTGAAAATTCACAGGTTCTTTATCGTAGTGGTAAAAATTTGTTGCGTTCTTCAGCACAAGGAAAACATTTTTTGCAAAATCAAAAGCCCCGTAAAGGAGTCTTTTTAGATGGTGTATTTGGAACATCCTTTTTATATGACTGGCAGGCAGGAACAAGACTTGCCGCATTTTTGGGAAACAAGTTTTTATTCGCTGGTGGTGGTGTAAATCTGTTTCGGGCAAGATATGCAGAGCGCTATTCGGTCAATTTTGATTCAGGCATGCTTATATCTTTTATGGCTCTTGGAGGTGCATCCGTTACAATTTTTAAATTTCGTCCATACATCGAAGCTGGGGCAGGTTACTATTTTTCCAATTCTAACTTAAAGGAAGGAGTTGATAATGTGAAAACTCCGTCAGGATTTTGTGCAAGTTTTGGCCTTGGCTCAGATTATTTTCTGACAAAGCATGTGACGATTGGAGCGTTTTACGCTGTCAATTATAACTATGGCTGCGGTTTTGCAGATAGCTTTGGTCTGCGGGCAGGCTTTAATTTTTAGGAAAGGAGAAATTGGAAGAACAATGAAGAAAATTGTCCTGTTTTTTATTCCCCTGTTTTTTTTCTCCTGTGCCGCCTTTCTTAATGAAAAATTTGATGCTGCCGGTAATCTTTCAGATTCTTTCAGTTCAAAAATTGAAGGTATCATTGTCATATCTTTTCCTGTATCGAATGATATATCACTTATCGTTGAATCAGCTGATGATTCTGTCATATTAAAGGCTGCCAAAGGTTTTATCGCATATTCATGGTCTGTAGACGGAAAAGCAATAGAAAAAACTGGAAATGAAATCTCACTAAGCTTCGATGGAATGGAAGGTAGCTGGCATCTTGTTACAGTTACTGTCTGCGATGCTAACGGCAACTATTATTCTGCATGTGCATATTTTCAGGTTATTGCTGAAAAAAAAGCGACTGGCACCACTGTGACGACCAGTTTTGATGGAACTGATTCCGAAAGCATTTCTCTGTCGTATATCCGCAGCGAGTCTGCAGTTTCAGTTTCAGCAACAAGCGGCTTTTCTTCATATGCATGGATGTTAGACGGCATTGCTTTATCCGAAACTTCCAATTCAATTGAAATTGATTTGTCAGCATTGAGCGTCGGAACACATATTGTGACGGTAATTGCAAAAAAAGAAGCCGGCATCTATTACTCTGCAAATGCTCAAATTTCAAAAACAGAGTCCCTTGATTTAGACATAAAATGCAGTGGAATTACTATTGCATTTGCTTCTGAACATACAAAATCTTTTTCCGTTACATCGGTTACGAATGATTCATCAGCAATATTTACAGCCACAAGTGGTTTTGAGAGCTATAAGTGGACACTTGATGAAGTTGCAATTACAGGAAATAGCAATACAAATGCAGTAAGTTTTGCACAATTAGCAGCTGGCTGGCATCTCATAACAGTGACCGCATATACAGACAATGGCGTATATTATTCATCGGCGATTCAAGTGCAGAAAACGTCTGTTTCGGGAATCGCAACTGTAAAGGCCGGATTGATTCAGATTGGCTTTGAAAGTACTGGTGAAGCACTTTCCTTAATAACTGAAACTATCAGCAATGAGGTTAGAGTTTCTGCATCAAACGGATTTGACACTTATTCCTGGTCTTTAGATGGTGCAACAATCACAGGAAGTGAAAATGCAGCAACTATTGAGCTTGCATCTCTTGAAACAGGCTGGCATCTTGTGACAGTTACAGCTGTAAAAAACGGAACGTATTATTCCGCATCTACATATATACAGAAGAAAGGAGCATAGGTATGAATATGAAAAAAAAGATTCTTCAAAGCGTGGCATTTTTGATTAGTGTATTACTTTTAGGCTGTTCGTCTGTCGATGAAAAAGAGGCGGTCGGAAGTAATGATGGAGTACGAGTTCAGTTGGACATAGGTTTTTCTCGAACCGTTATGCCATCGGGATTTTTAAATGCAACGTACACCCTCACAGGTACGCATTTGGGAGAGAGCTGTGTTTTAATCGAAAACAAATCTGCTGCTGATTTGCAGACTCAGACTCTCTGGCTAGAAGGAGGAACCTGGTCTTTCACCCTTGATGCATATGCCAATTCTATAAAGATTGCAAGAGCAACACTTTCAAATAAGACAATCAGTTCGTCTTCGTCATCACTTACTTTTACCTTTACTGGCGTAACCTTTGACTATACATCTGGAATAGGTGGCGCAAATGTAACACTAACCTTTGCAAAAACTGCACAAGTTGCCGCAGTAACCGCTCAGCTTTGTAACGCAGACGGAAGTGAAAACGCAAACTTTTCACTCACTTCACTTACGCCTGTTTCATATTCTGACACTCTCCAAAAAGTAACTTTTACAAATACTAATATTCCATCTGGTTCCTACCTGCTTGTATTCTGTTTGTACCAGGATTCCGCAAAAACGATGCAAATAGGTTACTGGCGTGAAATTATAAACATTGCTGATGGTTGTGAGTCTTCGACTGTGATAAACATACCGAACTTGAACACAGTCTATACCATAACTTATGTGTTAAACGGTCTTTCTTGGGCAGAAGGCTTTACCGCCCCTGCAAGTTTTAATACAAGCCAAGGAGTAACGCTGCCGGTTGCTGATAATTTCGCTGACGGTTCCTCTTTTAATGGATGGTACGAAACAAGCAATTTCTCTGGTAATGCAATAACAAACTGGGCTGCCGGTAAATACACTGATAATGTGACTTTTTACGCAAAGATAGAAAAATCCGCCACCGAAATCAGCTATGACTGGACATATCCAACTGCCGCACCAACCTTAACATGGACTGGCGAAGGAACTCTGAACAATCCTTATATCATTACAACAAGCCAGCAGCTTGCAGATTTTGCCTACATGGTAAACAACGGCACAAGTTATAGCGGAAACTACATCAAACTTGACGCTGACATTGACTTGAACTACGGTTCTGCCGTAACGGATGCCTCCGCTTCGTACAACCAGTGGAAGCCGATTGGCGGAGACAGCAAAGCCTTCCAGGGAAATTTCGATGGCGCAAACCACACTGTAAAAGGCTTGTATATCAATTCTTCATGTTCATATGCTGGCTTGTTCGGCTATGTTAGCGGTTCAAGTGCAGCAGTAAAAAATGTGAGCGTACAGGGCTACATGAAAGTAACAAACGGCTATTATGTTGGTGGTGTTGTCGGAAAAATTTCTCAGTCAGAATTAAAAAACTGTGCTAACAAAGTTGAAATCAACGCAACTATGGGCAGCAGTTCACAATATGGTTGTGGCGGTGTTGTCGGATATGCGAGTGGTTCGATAACTAACTCAAGTTCGTATACTTACCTATTTGTGACAAACTGTGCAAATTACAGCAACATTTCTGCAAACATGACAACTTCAAATACATTAAATGTCGGAGGTATCTGCGGATATGACTATTATTTTGCCTCTAATTGGGAATGTGTAAATTATGGTAATATAACAGGCTCATCTGTATCAATTTGTAATGCCGGTGGCATAAGTGGATATATGTTGTGTGGGACTGCGTCTAATTGCGAAAATTACGGAGATGTAACGGTAACCTCGTCAACTATATGTTATGTTGGCGGTATTACAGGTGAGGCATTTTCTTTTGGTTATAATTCTTATAGTTTTTACTGTTCGATTAACAACAATATTTCTACGGGTGCAATAAAAGGAAAAACAAGCGCAACATCATATACCGGTGGTATTTTTGGATATAGTAAAATTCCTGATTCAAGTAGTTCGTATGTCAAGCTATATCCGAATGCAAAGAACAATGCTTTCTATGGAACTGTAGACGGTACTGGTACCAGCATCTATCTGCGGGGCATCGGTTATGCCTCAAGTACAAGCTCTTCATACCAGGTCTGCAACTACTTTATCAGTTCGAGCGGGGCTACTGCCTCTGGAGTGGGCGGTTCAGTAGGCACCTTTACGCTTGCAACCGACCAGATTTCCGCTTACGGTTCAACTACGCTTGACTATACTGGCACTCTGCTTGAAGTTTTGAACGCATGGGCTTCTGCAAACTCTTACGGCACATGGGTAGCTGGCACAGACGGATGGCCTGTCTTGAGCAGCATTACATGGAGAAAATAATTATTCTGGAAAGTGTGCAATGAAAAAATCTGTTTTGATCGTTTGTGCGAGTCTTCTTTTTTCTCTTTTTGTTTCCTGTTCTTCAATTCCAAAAGACGAGAAACCTTTGTGGGCAGATTCGTACACAGTCGAGCAGATTTTTCCGCATAAAGAATATGTGACAGGCCTCGCACATGCCAGTAACGAAGAACTTGCAAGAACTCTTGCAGAAGCGAATCTTGCGGCATATTTTACATGCGAAATCAATTCAGTAACAAAAGCACATCAAGCGCTTGCTAATACAGGAGAAAATAGAGAATCAATTGACCGTGAAATTACTATAAAATCACAAATTACACTTGCCGGAGTTCAGCATACCCAAAGTTGGAGGAGTTTCGGCGATAAGCAATATTATGATTGTGCATATCTGAACAGGAAAGAAGCCTTTGCAAATTACGAAAGTACAATCATTTCGGCTCAAAAACGCTTTTATTCGTTTTACAATTCTGCCCTAAATGAAAAAGACCCATTTAAGAAAATCGCCTTGTTTAATGAAAGTAAAATTGCAGGACAAGAATATTCCGATGTACTCGATTTTTCTCTGATTCTTTATAAGTCCGGATATGAAAAATATGAAAAAGATATTTCCGTAATTGCAGGTATTGATGAAAAAATAACAAAAGCAAAGTTGAATATTTCTATAAATGTCACAACAAACAATGTTGGAAAACCATATAAAGCGTTGATCGAAAAAATTATTTCTGATGCAGGCTATAGTCACAAAAAAACAGAGTTTTCATATTCTGTTATTGTCACAATTCAGGCAGACAAAGCTGTGTTTACAGACACTATAGTTGTAGAACCATCTGTTTCAGTCGAAGTGCGGAACGATAATGAATCAATCCTTTTATTCTATAAAAAAACAGAGCAAATTTCTGGCTTTAAGGATGCAGAAAAGTTTGTTGATATGAAAGTTCACAAGACGATTACAGATATAATTGAACAGGATTTTAAGCTTGAGATTTATAGATAATGTCGGATATTCTATGGTGTGTTATGAATAGCACTTCATAATCCCGATTTTAACCGTGTGCAATTCGACACGGTTAAAAAAAA
>CAMOEE010000019.1 GCA_946611835.1 uncultured Treponema sp.
CGTTCCAGAAGACGATGTTTCCCCGGTCGCCGTCACAGTCAGGCATGTAGCCCAGCTTTACCTCAGCGTGTCCCTCTTTCTGCAGTCTCTCCATCTCAGATGCACACCAGATGAGATTTTCCGGCTCCGGGATAATTGCATGGACGATTTTTCCAGGCTCGTCGTTTAGTCCGTAGTAAGAGATTCCCAAATCACGGAAGATTTTCGTGTCGATTGAAAGAGTGCGGGCAGAGCCGTTCATGTCCGCCACGATTCCGATTTTGTTTAAGGAAAGGCTCTCCTTGATTTTTGAGAAAAGCTTTTCCTGTTCGATTGAATTTGAGCTTGCTGAAATGACCTCTTTTGAAAAGGCTGTGTAGGCATTTTTTGCATCGACCTTTGCTTTCTGGCTCTGGGCGATTATTTCATTTGCTTCGTTGCGGGCTTCTTCAGGGCTTTGGGCGGTTTTGAATGATTTCTTTTGATTTAAAATTGACTTGATTCGCTCAATCTCGCTTTCTGAGGCACATTTTTCGTTTAAGGCCTTTACCAGCTTTGCGTTCTCGCTTCCGTTCAAAACTCCGCCGTCATCAAGGCCGAATTTGATTCCGTTGTGGCCGATTGGATTGTGGCTTGCAGAAACATAGATGAAGCCACTTGCAACTTTTGAGTATGCCATAATCTCCGGGGCAGCGATAAAGCCAGGATATTTTACGCTGATTCCTTTTGAAACGAGAATGGGAAGCATGGCCTCGCAGATGGCCCTGCCGGTGGGGCGGGTATCCTGGCCCAAAATTACTACCGGCTTTGAAGTTTTTTCCATAATATAATCCGCAAAGACCTCGGCTGAGATTGCCGCAAGAATCCTGTCATTTTCGCTGATTTTTGAAGTATTGTCGTTTTCGTCGCCAGAGACTGCGAAGACTTTTCGCCAGCCCGAAGCTGATGTAATCATTCCGTGTTCCATAATGAGAATATTCTAACACGGAATCAATGCGGATTCAACACGGATAATTGACAGCTGATTCTTCACATGATAAAATATTTGTCACTATTATTAAAAAATAAAGGATATGCTTTATGAAAAACAAAATGCTTTGGATTGGTTCTGTAATCATCCTTATTCTTTCTGTAATTTGTTTCGTTGTTTTCGGAGTAGGCACAGAGTTGATTCGTGCTATCTCTGGCGAAGGCAACGGAATCTCTTTTGGTAAATACAACAAAAAGGACATTGTCCTCGCTCCGGGAACAGATTTCGCAAACGCAGTTCAGTATTACACTAACTTTTACCAGAATCAGGGCATGGAGCTCAACAATTCAACATATTTCTATATTTACAACAATGCTTTCAATGCCGCAGTTCAGTCTGCAGCTTACAAAGATGCAGTCGAGAAGTCTGGCTACAAACCAAGCGGAAAGTCAGTTTCAAGAGTAATGCTTCCATACTTCCTCAACGCAGAGGGCAAATACGATCCAAAAATCTACAATCAGGTTTCAAATGCTGACAAAGAATCCCTCAAGAACAACATCGCAAAACAGCTGGTCTGGCAGCGATTCTCTGACGACACATTCGGCTCATCAGAAAAGCTCGGCGACTACACATTCTACGGAATCAAATCAAGCGAAAAAGAAACAGCTTTCCTCGCATCAATCAATCAGGAAAAACGCTCTTTCGATACAGTTTCATTCGACAAATCAAGCTATCCGGAGTCTGAGGTCAAAAAATTCGCATCAGAGAACATCTCTCTTTTCGACACTTACAGCCTCTCAATGATTACCGTAAAAGAAGAGTCACAGGCAAAAAAATTGCAGGCACAGATTGCTAACAACGAAGTCACATTCGAGGACGCAATCAAAGAATACTCAGAGAAATACTACACTGACGGCGACGGCAAGGTCAAAGAAAGCTTCGCATATCAGGTCAAAGAAAACCTCGCAAACGCAGATGATTTCGCAAAAGTTGACTCTCTCGCTAAGGACGGCGTAAGCGAAGTCATCCAGACAAACAAAGGATACTCAATCTACAAATGCACTGGTGACAAAGCTCCTGCAAACCTCGAAGAAAGCAAAACTCTCGATGCCGTAAGAAATTATATCACAGCCAACAAATCTGAGATGATCAACGGCTACTTCACAGAAAAGGCAAAGTCTTTCATCGCAAGCGCAAAACTCAATGGTTTTGACAAAGCCGCAAAAGAAGCCGGCGTGGAAGTCGTAAGTCTTCCGGCATTCCCGCTCAACTACGGTCCAGTCTCTATCGCTGACAAAATCGACTCATCAAAGGCAAAGGCATTCTCAGGCGCAGATTCAAACGAAGATTTCCTCAAAGCCGCATTCTCTATGAAAGAGGGCGACATTTCTGAGCCAACAACAATGGGCAATTACATTTCAGTTTTCACGCTCACAGGCATCCAGAACGACGCTGCCGACTCAGAGAAACTTGCAAAAATCTCTGAAGAGGCCGCTGGATACGACCAGAGCAGCGCTCAGTCAGCACTTCTGGCCAGTTCTAAAGTTCAGAACAATGTAACTGAAGTTTACTTCAACAAAATCATCGCTAAGTAAATTGCTGACAGAAAATTCTGACGAGAAGCCCTGTCTGGTGGAAGCCGGGCGGGGCTTTTCTCTTTCTTATCAGAAGAGGTTTCTCTATTCAAAATATGCTCCTGACAGGGCAATAAAAGGAGCCATTGAGTCTCTCACGATTTTACCCGGAAGCCTGATTCTCGCTCTCTCCCCCGCCCTATGGCTGGGCCTTGAAGAACTTTTGCAAAGGCTCCCGGAAGATTGTTTTGTATTGGGAATCGAAACTGACGAAAAACTCTATGAATTTGCAAAAGAGCAGCTGGAAGAATTAAGAACAAAGTCATCAAACCAAAATTTTTCCAGAATCGCCCTTCTTCCATATTCAGAAAATGATTTTGTCGTAAACATTTTAAGCGGAGAACGAGTCGTAGCAGGACTGGATCTTCCCCATATCTCAACTTTCCGGCGTGCACTTCCACTTGAGATGAGCGCCGGCACACAGTTCTGTAAGGAAAAATACTTTAAAATAGCAGGTCTTGCCCAAAATACAATCGCATCCTTCTGGAAGAATCGTATCACCCTCACAAAGCTTGGCCGTCTTTACTCTCGCAATCTTTTCAAAAACCTGGCCAACATTCCTTTTTCACTGGATTTTAACAAACTTTACCACAAAATTGACAGGCCGATTTTTGTATTCGGAGCAGGTGAAAGTCTGGAAGAAACGATTGAGAGTATTCCCTGCGACGAGCTGAAAAAATCTTTTCTGATTGCTGTCGATGCGGCAAGTCCTGCCCTCAAAGCACATGGAATCACTCCGGACGCAGTTCTTGCCCAGGAAGGCCAGCTTGCAATCGAAAAAGCATATATTGGTGGTACGGCAAAAGATTCGCTTTTAATCGCCGACATTAGCTCACGGAAGCAGGTCACTAAGCATGCTGGAAAGAATATCACTTATTTTGCCTCAAAATACACTGATTCCACATTCTTCAAAAATCTCTCTAAAAAAGACTTTTTCCCGAAACTAATCCCGCCCTTAGGCTCAGTTGGTCTTACAGCGACATACATAGCCCTTCTTCTGCGTGAAAACATCAATGTACCGGTATTCGTAACAGGCCTTGACTTTTCCTTTTCTCTGGGGCGAACCCACACCAAGAACGCTCCTGCCCATATCGCCCGGCTTTCTTCCTCAAACCGATTGAATCCGACAGAGAATTATGCCTCGGCATTCAGGTCCGGGGCAAAAAGACTTATAGGAAAAAACGGAATTGAAGTATTCACGGATACGGCTCTGGAAGGTTACGCAAAAAGTTTCACGGATGTTTTTTACGGTACTGCAAACCTTTATGATGCCGGAAAACAGGGAATTCCTCTTGGAATACAAGAAATCGATGCAAAAAAAGTAAAAGCATATCTTGAGACCGTCAAAGACTCTTCAAAAGCAGCTGTCTCCTTGCCGCAACAAAAGGAGGACATAAAAATCAGGGAAGAAGTCTGGGATTATCTTGAGGCCGAAGAAAAAGCCCTGAACCGGATAAAAGAACTTTTAATGTACGGAAAGGATGTGGCAAGCTGCTCATGCCCGCTGGAAGAAGAGCTTCAGGAGCTAATTTCCCCAAGGGAATATCTCTTCCTTCACTTCCCCGACGGCTACAAGTGCGACACGAAGGACCTGAGCTTTTTAAAGCGAATCAGAAGTCAGCTTGATTTCTTTTTAAAAGACATAAAAAACGATTTGAAAGCTGAAAGTTGAAAGTTGAAAGTTGAAAGTTGAAAGTTGAAAGTTGAAAAAAGGCAGATTACACTGACGGACAGAAATTTCAAACCTTAAAGTTTAATCTGTGAAATCTGTGTAATCTGTGGTTTATAAACCCCTCTGTAAGTGATTTACTCCTCTTTTTCTTTGAGGACTGCAAGGAAGGCACTCTGAGGAAGCTCCACATTTCCGATCATCTTCATGCGTTTTTTTCCTTCCTTCTGTTTTTCCAGCAGCTTTCGCTTTCGGGTGACGTCCCCGCCGTAACACTTGGCAAGGACATCCTTTCGAACAGGATTTACGGTCTCACGGGCGATAATCTGGCTTCCGATTGCCCCCTGAATGGCAATCTTAAACTGCTGACGGCTGATTTCGCCTTTTAGACGCTCACAGACCTTTCTTGCCCGGACTGCGGCCTCTGGCTTATAGGCCAGCTGGCTCAATGCGTCCACAGGCTTTCCGTTAAGCAGGATATCAACCTTTACCAAATCTGTCTGCTGATAGTCAGTCACTTCGTAATCGAATGAAGCATAACCACGGCTGTAGCTCTTGAGCTTGTCGTAAAAATCAAAGAGAACTTCGGCAAGGGGCATTTCATAGGTAAGCTCAACCCGTTTTTCGTCGAGATAGGTCATGTTTTTCTGTACACCTCGTTTTTCAGTGCAGAGGTTCATGATTGCACCGATGTAATCAGTAGGCGTAATGATTGTTGCGCGGATATAAGGCTCCCAGGCTTCCTGAATCTTTGTCTCCGGGAATTCCGTAGGATTATCGATAATCTGCTCGCTTCCGTTGGTCATGCGCACCTTGTACTGAACGCTGGGGGCTGTGAAAATGACGGCCTGATCGTAATCCCGCTCTAGTCGTTCCTGAATGATTTCCAGGTGCAAGAGGCCAAGGAAGCCGCAGCGGAAACCGTTTCCTAAGGCCAGGGAATTGTCCTTTTCATAAATAAGGGAAGCATCGTTGAGCTTGAGTTTTTCCATGCTCTCCTTAAGCTCCTCGTAGTCGTTTGAATCAATGGGATAAATGGAAGAGAAGACTACAGGCTTTACATCCTTGAAGCCGCCAAGTGGCTCTGGAGCCGGGTCAGCTGCCAATGTGACAGTATCGCCCACCCTGACATCACTTACGGTCTTTACTCCGGCTATGATGTAGCCTACATCTCCGGCCTCAAGATAAGGAGTCTCCTCATAATTGATTTTAAAAATGCCAATCTGATCAACTTTATAATCCGTGTTATTGGACATGAAGCGGATTACATCGCCTTTTTTGATTCTTCCTTCCTTTACACGGATATGGATAATAACGCCACGGTACTCGTCATAGTGGCAGTCAAAAATCAGGGCCTGAGCCTTACCGTTTGGGTCTCCTGTAGGAGCGGGGAATTTTGTGACGATAGCTTCCATTAAGTCGTCAACGCCCTCGCCGGTCTTTGCGCTTACAGGAACTGCGTCTTCACTATCCAGTCCCAAATCGTGGTCAATCTGCTTTTTTACGGCCGGTAAATCGGCTGAGGGAAGGTCGATCTTATTTATGACAGGAACGATGGTCAAATCCTGCTCCATGGCCATGTAAAGGTTGGAGACGGTCTGACTCTCAACTCCCTGGGAAGCATCAATCAAAAGAAGGGCACCCTCACAGGAAGCAATGGCACGGCTTACCTCGTAAGAAAAATCGACATGCCCCGGAGTGTCAACGAAATTAAGCTCGTAGTCGTGTCCGTCCTTTGCCCGGTAAGGAATTGTGACGGCCTGGCTCTTAATCGTGATTCCCCTCTCCCGCTCAATATCCATATTATCAAGAATCTGATTCATCATCTGGCGGTCATCGATAATCTTAGCCTTCTGAATCAGCCGGTCAGCGAGTGTCGATTTGCCGTGATCGATATGTGCGACAATACAAAAATTGCGCTTGAATTTCATTTCTGTCATAATTTAATTTCTCCTAAAAATAGTAAGGGCTGTCGAGCTGAGAGGCGATTGCCATCATTCCGTCAAGATAGCCTTTTTTTCGGTTCTTGGCATAGATTTCCGCATACATTATGGAATTATCCTCGTTCAGTTTTATGTTCCTTATTTCAACAGGGTCATTCTCAGAGAAGCCCGATTCATCCGCAACTGAGCCTTTTATTATGCTCTCGATTGAGTATTTTCTGGAGCTTGATGTCGAGACAGACACGAGCTTCATTCCAAAAATCGGCACGAAGGCCTTGGCGATTATGTCGCCCTTGTAAATGTTGTAGCCGGGCTGCTCAGGACGAGCGCCGAGGTAGATTTCTTTTTCAAAAAACTCGTTCTCTCCGCGGCGGTATTTTACTTTTACGATTGACTTCGCAGGACTTTTCATAAGGACATTCTGCATATCCTCAAGATTTCTGACTGTCTGACCGTTGCACTCTGTCACAAGATCTCCCACTAGCATTCCTGCCCTGCTTGCGCTCGCTCCCGGGAAGACATACTGAATCTCAAGCCCCGCATCCTTTCCTAATTCTTTTTTGGTGTGGCCGTAACAGCCTAGCCAGGGGTGAGACACTTTTCCGCCGGCCTTCAATGCCGGAAGAAGACTCTTCAGATATTCGACAGGAATTGCGAAATTCAAGCCCTCAAACTGAAGCATTCCCGCGAAAACGATGGCCTGAACATTTCCGTTCTCGTCGATACAGGGGCCGCCGGAATTTCCCTGATTGACAGCCGCATCAATCTGCATTACGGAGCCAAGAGTGAATAGTTTTCGGTCAGTCGCACTCACGATTCCACTTGTGAGGGTGCGCTCAAGCCCGACAGGAGAGCCAATCGCATAAACCTTGTCACCGACATCCAAATCAGCGCTTGAACCAAGGCTGAACACGAAGGGAGCGTCGACCTCAGTTTTAATGAGAGCAAGGTCAACCTCAGGGTCATAGCCAACCACCTTGGCAGGAATTCGCGTATCGCTGTCCTCGGCAAGTTTTATAAAAAGCCGGGAAAAGCCCTCACTCTTTTTGTCAACAAGATCCGCAATCACATGATGATTTGTGACGATATAACCGTTCTTCGAGATAAAGAACCCCGAGCCTATGACACGGTCAGCGAATCCCATTCCCCTCTCAATTTTGATTCCCTTATCAACCCAGATTGTGACAGTTCCGTTTATGTAAGAGGATGGCTTTCCTTTTGAAGAGGATTTTTCGCCACCCAGGCCCGGAACATCTTTTATAGAAAGTTTTTCAAGCTCCGAAAGGGATTTTGACAGTTTTGAGCCTGATTTTGAGCCAATAGTGTTAAAGGAGCTGGCAATTCTCAGGGCGTTGAACCAGTCCTCTTTATTGACGGCTTCATCGTATTCAGAGACGAGTTTTTCCTCACACTCAGAAATTGTCTCATCATCTTTTAAAAGACAGGCACGCCACAAAGCCTGAACGGCATTTTTTTCAAGCAGCTCCCGGATTCTCTTCTGCTCTTCCTTCCTTGCATCTTCCTGTGTGTAATCGATTCCCGTAAAAACATCCTCCGGGTCTTTTATCGAAGTGCAGGAGAAGAAGAGGAAAGAAGACAGAAGCAATGAGATAAGAACTTTGATTTTTCGATTTTTAATTAATTTTTCAGTTTTCAATTTTTTGTTTTCCGTTTTTCGCTTTAATTTTTGA
This sequence comes from uncultured Treponema sp., assembly GCA_946611835.1. Lineage (GTDB taxonomy): Bacteria > Spirochaetota > Spirochaetia > Treponematales > Treponemataceae > Treponema_D. The sequence continues at coordinate 7,887 of CAMOEE010000019.1, forward strand.
TTTCCATGGCGAAAATCATTTTTTCAATGCGGACAGCAAGAAAGCGTTTTTTTGAAGCCTTTTCTCCGCTCTCCACTATCATAGAAACACCTTGCTCTGCCACTTGGTTAATTTCATTTGTTATATTTTCTTCGTCCGAATCCTTTCCTGCCTCAGAAATCCAGTAAAAGTTCCGGGCTTTTCCCTTTGAGACCGAAAGAATTTCATTTCCTTTCTGAACAAAAACAGGAAGACCATTCTCAGAGACGACTGTAACCACAGATTTTGTAAGCGGCTGATGAAATTTTGCCTCTTCCCGGAGCTTACCGTCGAGCATTGAAGGGTGCTTTATGTACTGGACATCCCATTCCCCGTCTCCGTTGGTATCCCATGAAGCGATTTTACCAGGCTTTTTATCGCCGACAGTTCCCGGAATATATTCTTCGGTAAAATCAGGAATTGTGTCACCGTTTCGGTCAACAGTGATTTTTTTGACATAAAATCCTGTTCCCTGAGCCGGCGAGCCGAAAAGATTCGTCATTATCTGAAGCTCATCATTTATCGAGATGAAATTCTCATCATGATTTTTTGAGAAGCCATAATATTCGACTGTTTCAAAAAGTCCGTCGCCATCGACATCAAGTTTGCGGTAAACCGGAAGTCCTTTTTCGAATTTTGCCATGGCATAAATCTTGTCACCGACAGAATAGCTTGCCATCTGAGGAACTCCGTTCAAAAGGCTTGCCTGAATCACAGCCCCCTCCCGCTCCGAAGAAGGAATCGTGTAGCTGAGGGAAGAGCGAATCAAATCCTGCCATGAGACTGAAGAAAAATCATCAGTCTTTAAGACAGGGATAAAAAAGTCCGAGCCAAGGCTTTCAAGAATGGCCTTGTCAGCTTCGACAGCAAACGGGGTCCATGCCAGAGTCTCGGCAATCAGCACGAGCTTGAGGTCAGAATGTTTGTTGTCAATTTTATATGTCGCAGAGCTTATATAAGGCCATGAAGAGTATTCAAGCTCCAGGGCATTTTCCGTAAGGTCAAGTTTGAGGGGCACACCAAAATCACAGGTCGCCTTCCACTCACAGTCATCGTCCTGATTTTCGTCATAGGAAATTGTTTCCGGCCTGCCACGCTTGTAAGCTACGGTCATATTTGAAATTAAGTCACCGTCCACATCAATCGTGAGGCTGCCGTTATAGGAATTGAGATATTCAGAGAATTCTTTTTTTGCCTCATCCGCTTTTAAAAGCGATGCGAAAGTTTCGATTAAATCAAGGGAAATAACTTTGTCAGAAAACTGGTAAAAATAATCAAGAGCACAGTCCTCGTCAAGAAGCCCGGCCTTCAAGGCTTCGATTGCATACAGCGGAGATTTCTGCTGCTTTGAATTGAATGCCCTCAGCATGCGTACTTTTTTGGCAGGATCCTTCGCAAAAATTGCGGCATAAACCTCAAGTTCCCCGCCTGCATTTTTGTAGAGCGGAACCGTGAGGGCAAAGGCATTTGAAAGACGCTCAGCCTCTTCGGACAGATTACCCGTCTTTCTGAGAATCAAATACTCATTGCTGTAAAAAAGCTGGGCAAATCTTGAATCGGCAGGATAAACACGGCGGGCAGCATCAAGACGGTCACGGGCCTTGGCCAGACTCTCCTGGTCACCAATGCTGTAATAAGATTTCGCCCGGATATATTCGGCATCAGCGGAATAGATGAAAGGATCAGAGTCAAGGACAGAAAGGGCCTGGGTAAAGAGACGGGATGAACAGAGAATATCTGCGTAAAGGATTCTTGCCCCGTCACGGTTATAATCAACCCACTCAGCCTCGGTAAGAGCCGTAACTACCAGAGGAAGCACCTTGGAGCGTTTTTCGCCCAAATTCATCTGGGAGACGGCACGGATATACCAGAGGTCGGCAATCTTGTCATCGTAGGCAAGGCCCATCTTTGCGTTTGAATCGGCCTCGCTCCATAATTTTTCGGCAGCAAACTGTTTTGCAAGCTGAAGGTAGCGGACGGCAGTGCGCCTGTTTGCGACGGAGGCCGAGCCTGAACCCTGGATATTCTGAGCCGACAAAGAAATTGAAGAAAGAACGAACAAAAGAAAAACCGAAACAAAAGAAAGAGTTTTTTTAGACATCAAAAATTCCTTTTCCTTATTCTACTATAATTTAGCTTCTTCTACAATCCAATTTTTAAAACCAAGATGCGAGGCAATGAAAGCCTTGAGAAAAGAATCCCTGCATTTTTTGGAAGGTAGCAGTTCTATGACAAGGGCCTTTTCCCTCAAAGGAGCCGGAACTTTCCAGTCAGTAAAGATGTCTGAAAGGGCCTTGAATTCTCCGAGTGATGTTTTGATTTCATCACCGGCAATAAAGCTTCTGACGAGAAGAGGAAGGGAAACATCAAGAGAAAAAGACTCTGAGCCAGGATTTTTTGCCAGGAAAGAAAGAGAATGGCAAGCAGAACCATGAGTTTCCTCCGCACGGATTAGGAAATCCCCGCATTCGGCACAGTCACCTGCCTTACTGAAAACAAAGTAAAAACCGCCCTCAAGCGAAGCCTTTTCTGCAGGAAAATTTTTGCCACAAATTTCTATTACCAGATTTTTTGAATCAAGCGAAACCCTGACATTCTCAAAAAAGACCTCCTTCTCCCCGGCATTTCTCCAGGAAAGAATCTCCTCAAAGCATCTGTAAGGAAAACGGGCGCCAAAACCGATTTTATTCAGGCAATCAAAAAAGACCCGCCTTCCAATCGCAGGATGCAGGGAGTAAAAATAAGAGCGGTCAATCCTTATGCAGGACTTATTATCCCGGCATGTCTTATCGGCAGGTATTTCCAAAAGTCCCGTCAAAAAATCTTCATCTGAAGCAGCTTTTTTCGAGCCTGAGATAAGGCCTTTCTGCCAGCCGGGAAAATTCTCGTTCAGGACCGGGACCAGTACATTCCGGATTCGGTTACGGAAATATTTAATGTCCGAATTCGTGGCATCAGTCCGCCATGCCTGATTTTTTTTTCGCAGATAAGCCTCGATTTCACTGCGGGAAAGCTCCAGGAGCGGGCGAACATATTTATCACGGACTCTTGGGATTCCTGAAAGGCCCTCGCTACCGCTCCCCTGCAAAAACCGCATGATGACGGTCTCGCACAAATCATTCTGGTTGTGGGCAAGGCAGAGGGCAAGAAGACTTTCATTTTTGATAAAAGAAGCAAAGGCCTCATAACGGACTTTTCGGGCCAGGGCCTCGACGCTCTGAGAGGTTTTTTTTGAGAGTCCTTCGATGTAGCCCCGGGGAATTTTCTCGACATGACAAAAAATGCCGAATTTTTTACACAAATCTTTCACAAAATCAGCGTCTCCCCCGCTTTCTTCCTCAGGACGGATTCCGTGATCAATCGTAATCACCCTGAGAAATGAAGAATCAAAAACTGACGAAAGAGACACAAGCAGAGAGACAGAATCAGCCCCGCCGGAAACGGCCAGTCCAAGGGGAGATTTTTCGGAGACGGCAGAGACATCAATTCCCGAGGCAGCAAGCCCTGAGAGAACTTTTTTTTCAAAGAGAGATTCAGAATGACTTCCAGGATTTTGCAAAAGATTTTTTCTCATAAACAAAAAAAATCCCCCTGTTACGGGGGACTTTGACTAAATCAGGCTATTAGCGAGCTGGAGCAACGCTTACGAGTGAATCCTCTGCGTTTGTGAGGACTGTAACTTTGTCGCCCAATCCCATGTCTTTTACACGGAAAACATCGCCGATGTTTACGCCTGAGACATCGATAACGACGCGAACCGGCAAGTCTTTTGGCAAAGCCTTAACTTTGATCTCTGGAACATGCTTAACCATGAAGCCGCCCTTGAGAACGCCAGCTGGTGTACCTTTGTACTGGATTTTGTATGTGCGTACGACAGGCTTTTTGTTAGATACAGCGAAGAAATCAGCATGAAGAACTGAATCGTTCATGATATTGTACTCAGTGTCACGGATGAATGCGTCACATTTTTTGCCCTCGATGTCGAGAGTAACGAGTGTTGTAGATGTGATTGAGCGCCATACTTTGTTGAACTGAACTGCGTCAACTGTGATTGATGTTGCTTTTCCTGCCTCATCATAAACAACTGCAGGGATGCGGCCTTCTGCACGGATAGCTTTTGCGGCCTTTTTGCCAGTTTCTGAGCGTGTTTTTGCTTCAATAACCAACTGTTCCATTTGTAAAACTCCTAAAATTTTATGGAAAGCCTGTGTGAAGCAACTTTGTTGCATAAGATTAGAATCTTGCACCCCATCGTTCATCACGCCAGAGTTTTCCAAAATATAGCTGGGCCGACAGGATTCGAACCTGTGGAATGATGGCACCAAAAGCCATTGTCTTACCGCTTGACGACGGCCCAAAAATTAAGATTCAGCATAAAGCCGTAAGACTCAGCTAAACCAAAATAATCAATAAAAGAAGAAAAGTCAATTAGTCTTCTGATCCGCTTTCATCAAAATGGCCTGCATTATATTCGTCCAAAATCTTAGACTGCAAGGCATTTCTGAATTCTGCACTGATTGGATGAGCTACATCCTTGTAATCGCCGTTTGCCGTTTTTCGGCTTGGCATTGCAATAAACAATCCTGACTGTCCCTCAATGACCTTAACATTGTGAACTACGAAACAATTGTCAAAAGTTACGGTAACATAAGCCTTAAGTTTTCCTTCGGCTGTTACCTTACGGATTCTCAATTCAGTGACTTCCATAAATACAAATTCCTTGTTTGTAATAAAAAAAATTGGATATGTTCCGACAAATCAATGTGCAAGAACACATTTCCATTTTTTTTGGCATTTTAAGACAGCCTGTTTTGCCGCAAGTTCTGACCCGAAAACGCCAAAAACTGTAGCACCTGAACCAGACATATCAGCCCAGTCAGCTCCACATTCCAAAATATCCCGAATGGCTTCGCCAATCAAAGGATACTTATTGGTAAGAACAGGAGTGAAGGAATTTGCAAACTTCCAAGCACCAATTAAACCGTAATAGAAACGCTTCAACTCCGGAAAATCAGGAAATTCTAACCCCTTTTTGGAATCATAAAATCCTGATTCGTATGCCTCATCTACCATGGAATATGCTTCTGGAGTAGAAGAATGAATTCCTGGAAAAATCAGCACAAAACTTAGGTCAGTTCTTGGTTCAATAGCCTCGACAATTTCACCCCGACCTGATACTAAGGCGCACCCACGACCTTTTTCAAAAAGCCCCGAATGCAGAAAGAAGAACACATCACTTCCGACTTTTTCCGCAACGGCATTGGCAAGAGAGTCCGTCAGTTTGATTTCTGACAAATCAGCGAGTGCTTTTAACAGAGATGCTCCGTCAGAAGAACCGCCTCCCAAACCGCCACCAGCAGGTAAAACCTTATTCAGCTCTACTTCCACACCAAAATCGATATTCGTTTCGGCACAGAAAGCAGAATAAGTTTTCGTCAGTGTATTTTCCAGAGGAAGCCTCATTTGAGAACAATGTATGACACACTCTTTTTGCGGAATGCGCCTTACATTAAGTTCATCGGTAAAATCTAATGTCTGAAAAATACTTTCGATATTATGAAAACCGTCCGCCCGTTTTCTGAGGACCTTAAGCCCTATGTTAACTTTGGCAGGAGCTTTGACACAAACATCAAAAGACATGACTAAATAGTATACACAAAAACTTGCGAAAGTCAAGTTACTTTTTTCTTACATTACTGTTTAGAGAAAGGCAATCAGGATAATAACAAATTATTATATGCAAAAAGTGGAGAAATTGGAGAATTTGCGTTATATTCCCCCAAAGACTTATTGACACAAATCTGTTATAAATTTAGACTTTCTTGTCTTTGACAAGGAATCAGTATGTTGATTAACGATGAATTGAATGATGTTAAGGTTATGGCTCTTGGTTTCTCATATACAGACGAGATTGATGAAAGCTACGAGGATTCAGGCGATGAGGACGACTTTGAGTCGCTTGATGATGGCACACTTGACAAATTCGACGACGACATTTACGACGATACGCTGGATGAAGACGACGTAAATGTCAGCTACGATTCCGCTCCAGAAGATTACGACGACGAGCTGTCAGAAGATTATTCTGATTCAGACGAATAATTGGGTAAAAAAAACAGAAATAAAATCAAGCCTTATATAGTCAGAAAATGCAAAAAAAACAAGCGTAGGCCGGGTTCTGTCACGAATCCACTTTGTGCGGGCGAGCGTCAGCGAGTCCAATTTCCAAATCGCACAACCGTGGATTCTAGTGACAGGCTCCGGACGGGAGCTTGTTTTTTTTGTTTTATTCTCACAAATGCAAGACTTATGTTTGTTTTATTTCAGCTTTTTTCCGCCATGCCAGAGCTTCTCAAGCTCATAGAAATTTCTGGCGTCTTCGCTCATAAGGTGAACCACAACCGGCCCGATATCGATAAGATTCCAGTCATCCCCGCCAGGAGCCTTGTTATGGGCCACATGAATTTCCATGCCATTCTCTTTTACATAATCCTTAATCTGTTTTGCCAGGCCCTGAGTATGAGCCGAGCTGTGAATCGTTGCGATTACGAAAAAGTCAGTCCATGAGTTCAGCTCTGAAACATCAATCACACAGACATCATCAGCCTTTGAGTCCTCAAGAATCTGAGCGATTTCCAGTGCCTCCTGCTGAGCTGTTTTTACTTCTGCCATTATTTACCTCCAATGTTCTTTACATATCGTCCGTCAAAATCTTTTCCAAGAATAATCGTAAAATCGACATTTGATGCCGCGGTAGCGCTTTCGGCATCTTCTGAAACGCTTTCTTCGACGATATTTGTACAATGAATAAAATCACCAAGACTTTTTGCAATCTCGGTATTTCCAATATGATTTATGATTACGGTTTTCTCGTAATCGTTGGAATCCGCATTTCCTGTACTTAAAATATCATAGCCCGCACTTTGGAGCAATGCCATGGTGTTGCGGGCCAGTCCCTGCACCATCGTTCCGTTCTGAATTTCAAGCACATATGTTCTGTTGACATTCGCATTATCAAGAGAAATGAGCGAGTTGGAAACCTGCTTGAAGACATCCTTGATAAGCTGACCGTCATAATAAGGAAAAAGAAGAGTTTTTCCGTCAACGACTCGCTTTGAACCTGTGATTGACTGAGGAAGCAGATGCTCAGAATCCACCTGAGAGATTACGCTCATAAGACGATGAAATTCCTTTTCATCGAGGTTCGAAATCATTTTTTTGCCAAGCTCGGAAAAAGATTTCTTGTCACGGATAATCTTTTCGTTACGCACGAGAGCGGAGAAGAAGGCAAGGAGAACATTCTGCCGCCGCTCAATCAAATCCTCATCCGGCTCATCATTTCGCTCATAATTAAGATATGTGCGGATTTTGTCACCGTCAAGAGTCACGACACCGCTCGGTAAAAGCCATCTCTCACCCTCATCATTCTTTGTATCGACTGGTGACGGGATAAAGATTTTCATTCCGCCCAGCATATCCGTGAGCTCACCGAATTTTGACAGGTTCAGCACGATATAGAAAGGAATCGACTGACCGACAAGTTTTTCAATCTCTGACTTATAGGCATCAATTCCTTTTTCAAGATAGACCGAATCAATGCTGTCAACCCGCCCGAGGCTTGAGAAAATCGCTCCAGTATTGCCGAGGATATTAATCAAGGCACCACGCTGAGAAACCGGATAATAGACAAAGACATCGGTAAAAAGAACACGGTTTTTGTCTTCCATTACGACGAGAGTTTTGATAACCCGGTCTGACTTGAGGTTTTCGTCAATGGTATTCACTCGCAAAGAAAGAGCAAGTCCCACCGTAACAGAAATGAGAATCAGGAAAATCAGGATAAGAAGAAAGGCGCCCTTGTTTGAATTCGGGTTGTTATTTTTCATGTCTTGCGCACTCCCCCAAAAGTTTCTCCCTCAATTTTAGGGTAACAGGATCAACAGTCTTGCCCTTTTTCTCCAGATAGGCAATGTTCTCCTCAATGACAGAAAGAACACATTCCTTAAGCGGGAGCGAAAGAAGCCTTGAGCGGTAATCGTCGGTTGACTGGGGCCGGCCTGGTTCAATTTTATCTGCCACGAACAAAAGAAGGGCAAAATCACAGGAATCTGCGGAGCCTGATGTATGGTTCGCAATGGCATCGATTATCTCGCCGTCAGTAACCCCGAACATCTCCTGGATTCTAACAGCCGCCGCCCTGCCATGAAGCAAAAATGGCAGCGTCTTCTCCATCTCTGAAAAGCCCCTTCCGTCCTTTTGGGCAAGCTCAAAAAGCTGCCCGTCACTCACATCCTTGCACATATCATGGGCAATTCCCGCAATCCAGGCCTTTTCTTCCGGAAGACCGTAATTCCTGCACAATTCAGCGAACATTTTTGCGGTGCGCATGGAGTGCTCGAAGCGGCTTTCCTTTACGACAGTTTTTGTATATTCAGAAATTTTATCGAATAATTCACTTTGCATACAAATTCCTTTCTTTAATATATTCAAAAACCCGCCCGGTTACAAGATAACGCCAGGCTCCATTTTCGGCGATTTTCTGACGGATTTCAGAAGAAGAGATTTCCATCTTGGGGTTCTGCACGATTTTGTGCGGATAAGGAAAATTCTCAAGGTTCACGCCAGCCATGGGAGACTTTCCGTATTTTTCTGTCGGGATATTCTGAAATTCCGCCTTCAGGCCGGTGTCATGAGGCCGGCAGGCAAGAATCAAGTCCGCTTTTTTGGCAAGTTCGGCCGCTTTTTCCCACTTGTCATAATCAGGAAGCAGATCTTCCCCAAAAATAAGCCCAACTTTCCCTTCAAGGACTGAGGCATATTTCTTTTCGAGATAGCAGACTGTATCCCAGCTGTAGGAAACCCCGCCCCTCTCAATCTCGCAAGACTCGGTTTCAAAGCGCTCATCATCCATAACGGCAAGTCTCGTCATCTCAAGTCGGTCGGATGCAGAAACAGAAGAGGAAAGCTCCTTGTGGGGCGGTGTCGCCGTAGGAACAAAGAGAATCTTGTCATAACCGAGAGAGCGGCAAACAGAGTCAGCGAGAATCAAATGACCGACATGGATGGGATTGAAGCTTCCGCCAAGCATCGCAATTTTCACGATTACTGCTCCGAATTGTCCTGCCCGGGGAACTGCTCTCCCATGAATTCATCAACGGAACGAGAATCCATGAATGAGGAAGTCTTGACCTTTGCCTCGGTCTTTTTTTCTTTCCATGAGGTCATATTTCCGACAAGCTCAAGGATTGCTATACGGACATCGTTAAGGCCCATGTGAGCAGCAACAGAAAGAGGAATGACTTTTGTGTCAGGCTCTGTTTTTTTGATTTCAGCGGCGATTTTTTCGGCATTCTCGCCCGCACCCTCAATGTCAATTTTATTGCAGAGTACGATGTGAGGCTTACCCAATAAATCCCTGGAGAAGCCCTCAAGCTCCGAACAGAGGGTTTTGTATGCGCTAAGGCAGTTTTCGTCCGAGCAGTCAATCATAAAAAGAAGGCCTGCCGTGCGGGAAATATGCTTAAGGAAGCGGATTCCAAGGCCTGCCCCCTCGCTCGCCCCCTCGATGATACCGGGAATATCAGCGATAATCACATCCTGCTCGCTGTCAGCACGAAGGACTCCTAGGTTTGGAATTTTCGTGGTGAAAGGATAAGGAGCGATTTTTGGCCGTGCGTTCGTGAATGCGTCGAGCAAAGAGGACTTTCCTGCGTTCGGGAAACCTACCAGGCCGACATCAGCCATGATACTCAGCTCAAGGAGCAGTTTTCGGTACTCGCCGGGCTGTCCCTTGTTCGCAGTGCGTGGTGCCTGATTTGTCGAAGACTTAAAGTGAACGTTACCCCAGCCGCCGTTTCCGCCTTTGAGGAAAACAAACTGCTCATTCTCGCTTTCTACGGTGAACTCCTTGATTAGTTCTTTTGTTTCTGCGTCACGGATTGCCGTTCCCGGCGGAACTGCAATTACAACATCCTCGCCGTCCTTGCCGTATTTGTTCCAGCCCATACCGTCGCCACCGTTCTTTGCCTTAAAAAAGCGTTTGAAACGGATGTTTGCCAGGGTCTTTACATTTCTTTTTACGCAGAAGATGACATCGCCGCCCTTGCCGCCGTCACCGCCGTTGGGACCGCCCATTGGGACATATTTTTCCCGGCGGAAAGACACGCAGCCATTGCCGCCCTTTCCTGATGTCACTTCGATTATTGCCTCATCAGCAAATTGTTTCATTTTAAAATCCTCACAGATAGAGAGCGTTTTAGCACTTCTCCGAAGCAACTGTGTTGCGCAGGTTTTAAGAGCACACAGAGAAAACCCGAAAACTTCCCACAACAAAAATCGCTCTGTGCCCTCTGTGTACTCTGTGAGAAATTTCAATAAAAAACCCGGAGACAGAAAACTGAATCCGGGCTTTCATCAATTAAGTCGAAACTTATGCCTGAACAGGAACTACAGATGCGTATTTTCTGTTCATGCGCTCATGGAATTTGACATTTCCGTCTGCTGTTGCAAACAGGCTGTCGTCTCCGGCTCGTTTAACATTGTCTCCCGGCCAGATTTTTGTTCCACGCTGTTTAACGATGATTGAGCCTGCGGTTACGAATTCTCCGCCGTAAGCTTTAACACCCAAGTATTTAGGATTTGACTGTCGGCCGTTTTTTGCGCCGCTACCACCTTTACTTCGTCCCATTTTATTCCTCCAT
>CAMOEE010000020.1 GCA_946611835.1 uncultured Treponema sp.
GTAGGGGCAATAGGACTTGAACCTATGACATACGGAATATGAGTCCGGTGTTCTACCAGCTGGACTATGCCCCCAAAAGATGTATCTATTTTATGTAATTGCAGGAACAATGTCAAGTGTATAATGATGAAAAAACGAAAAAATCAATAAAATTATTATTTTTGCTCTTCTTTTTCGTTTTTTTGTGAATCCGCCGGCTTGATTCTCTTGATTTTTCTTGCTTCCTTGATGAATTCGTCCAAATCCTCAAAGTGACGGTAGACAGATGCAAAGCGGATGTATGCAACTTTGTCAGTCTCATAGAGCCGCTCAAGGACGATTTCTCCAAGTTCTGATGTCGTTATTTCCCGGTCAGTCCGGCCTTTCATGATTGCCTGATCCTCAATGTCGTTGAGGATATTTTCTTTTGTGTCGTAGGAGACCGGCCGTTTTTCAAGTGCCCGCTCGATACCTTTCTCAAGTTTTGTCCGGTCGTATGGCTGTCTTCGTCCGTCCCTCTTTACGACCATGAATGGTTTTTCCTCGATTCTCTCATAGCTTGTGAAGCGGAACCCGCAGCTGACGCACTCACGGCGGCGGCGGATTGACTCACCGTTTGCCATCGTTCTTGATTCAAGAACCTTGTCGTCAAGGCTTCCGCAATATGGACATCGCATTTTTCTTCTCCATGTTTGAAATTTGTATAAATTTACAGACTTCTATTCTGAATTGCAAGGGATTTTTCGTATCCTTCCTTCATTGCGGCCTGAAAAAGCTTGGGAAAAAGGCAGGTCGCCTTAAATGGACTATTATTTCCGCCCCTGGCTTCCCATGCACGGGAAATCCTTGCCCAAAAGACTGAGATTTTCGGGATAAAACTCATGGCAAGCGAAAGCGTGTCGGAGAGCGGGGAGGTGTCTTTTCTGGTGATAAAGCTTTCTATTGCTGCAAATCCGTCCTTGAACTGCGACCTGCTCGTTGTCCTGTAAAAAATCGATGTGATTTCGAGGGATAGGGCGAGATGGGCGAGAAGAGGAAGGTAAGTGAGGTTGGGGACGAAGACTTTTGAGAATCCTGTAAAGACTGATGACAATCCTGAAAGAGGATAGGTCAAGCTTGACAGGTGATTGTTTATGTTCAGCAGGATTGTGGCCAGATACAAAAGAAAAAAGTAGGCCAGGACAGGCTTTGCGTCTGAATAAATCTCGGACGGACGAAATTTCAGGAATAATGCCGAGAAAAGAATCAGGACCGGGTAAAGTGCGAGGCAGGCTCTAACCGGAAGATAAAAGGCTACAAGAGCGAAAACTATAATCAGAAGAATTTTGACGGCCGGCGGTACAGAATGGAGAAAAGTCTTCTCTGTTTTATAATGAAAGAATTGTGCGTTTTCCATATTACTTCCAGATTAAATCGTCCAAACTCTCGTATTTTGCCAGTGGATTTCGGATTGACCACTGCTCAAGCGGTTTTTTCAGGGCTTCTTCCGGACTTCCGTCGAAGACAAGTTTTCCTTTTTGCAGGATTATAAAATGGTCTGCCAGTGAGAGGCATTTCTCAAGCTCGTGGGTCAGAAGAATAAGGGTCTTTCCCTCGGACTTTAAATGGGACAGAAGATTGTTCACATCTAGGACGCCGGGATAATCAAGGTTTGCGTAAGGTTCATCGAAGATGATTATATCCCTTTTCATTGCAAGAATTGATGCGACCGCAAGCCTGCGTTTTTCTCCGCCAGACAGAAAGTCAGAAGGAAAATCGGCCTTTTCAAGGAGGCGGACATTTCTGAGCGATTCCTCAACGAGTGACGGAATTTCCTTTTTGTTCATTTTGAGATTCTTTGGCCCGACTGCCACATCTTCCCGGGGCGTGTCGCCCAAAATCTGAGTGCTGGCTTCCTGAAAGACAAGTCCGGGCTTTGAAGCGACAGTGATTTTTCCTTCTGACGGTTTTAGAAGGCCTGAAATCAGCATCATCAGCACGCTTTTCCCGCTTCCGTTGGCTCCGCCGACAATGGTGAAACTTCCTTTTTTGATTTCAAGGGAAATATCGCTCAGGGCCACAGAGTAATCGCTGTCGGAAACGGAGAGAAATTTTTTAGATATATGTTCAAGTTTTACAGCTGTTTCCACTTTACTCCTCAACAGTTAAATATCTTGCTGCGACCGGCCTCAGTGTAGCGACCAGCGGGATAGTGACAAGCCATTTTATCATGTCTCCGGGAATGAATGGAATGAATGTCAGCTTGAGCGCATTCTGGAAGGTCTGTGGCTTGCCTTTGCCTGCCATTACATGCATGAACCAGGGAATTCCAGGAAGATAGACGATTATATAGGCGATGAGCGCCAGTAATGCGACTTTAAGAATGAATTTCTTATCTTTTTTGCTCCCGGTGATTTTTGGGGAGCCGAGCGTGATTCCAAGAAAAAGGGATGCCAGCATGTAGCCGAGCATGTAGCCGCCTGTAGGTCCAAGGATGATTGCGATTCCTCCGTGGGCATTGGCAAAGACTGGAAGTCCTACGGCTCCCAGAACCATCCAGATTAGGACTGAGATTGCCCCGTAAAAGCTTCCGAGAATACCGCCCGCAAGCACGCAGAACATATTCTGGACAGTGATCGGAACGCCGCCCGGAAGAGGAATTGCTATTACGCATCCGACCGAGATAAGGGCAGCGAAAAGTGCTGAGAAAATAATTTTCCGTGAATTCATTTTGATTGTAAACCTCTTTTTAAATTAAGATGTTAACAATCTTACATATTCCATTTGTTCCAGTCAATAGAGAAAATGTTCTCGTAGCTTTCCATGACCGAATCCCAAAGCTCGTACCATTCGATTGTGTGGGGAAGAAGCGTGAGTTTGATGTCTTTGAGTGCTTTCTCCTCTTCGGTCTTTCGTTTTACGGCGAAGAAAATGTAGGCGAAGGCGAGGAGAATGAGGCTCCAGGGAAGCCAGTCGCCGAAAATCGCATAGACTGTCATCTTGCGCTCGAAAATCGGCACCTTGTATGAGAGGGCGTCCTCCTGGAAGAGCGGAAGTTCAGCGAGAACCCTGCCAGTCGGGTCGATTACGCAGGTGTAGCCGGCGTTTGCGCTCCTGATTGTTGTTGTCCTGTACTCGATGGATCGGTAGTGGGCAACGACGAAGTGCTGGATTTCGGCAGATTCAGTCTTTGACCATGAGTCATTCGTGATGTTTACGAAAACCTCGCTACCCAGACGGTACAGCGCCCGGCAGACCTCATTGGCCGAGTCGTCGAAGCATATCGGGGTTGAGAGAATGGCCGAAGGCTTTTTTTTGTTGCTGTTTCCGTTTGCTTCCGCTATCGAGATTATCTTGTAAGGCTCATTGTCCGGCTGTGGATTTGTGAGAGCTATCTCGAAGAGGACGGGGCGTTTCCCTGGAGTCCAGCCGTAAGAGAAGCCGACCATGCTTTTTATGATTGAGCGGACTTTTTCGTATTTTCGGAGTGGAATAAGCTCCGCAAAGGGAACCAGGTGCATTTTCGTGTAGGAGCCTGAGTATTTTCCATCCTTGTCGAAGAGAAGGGCTGAGTTCCCGTATTCGTGGTTCTCGTCGTTGAATACCACAGGGCCTCCGATGATGAAAGGGGTCCTGTGTTTTTTTATGAATTTAATCAGCGGCTCGTCGGAAGGGAAGAATTTGTAATATACCTCTGCTGTAGGGAAGCGCTTTGACAGGACAGCCTCGCTCCACACGACCAGGTCGCATTTTTCATCGCTTTCCGAGTATCCTTCCAGGGCCTCCTCCGTTAGTTTCTCTGCGAGGAGGATGTTCTCCTCTTCGATTCGGCGGTGGGGGTTACGGTTCTGCTGCACGAGGATTGTGCTCATGGTTTTTACAGGATGCCTTTCCAGGGCGACCTGATAGATTCCGTAGCAGAATGAGACCAGAAAAAGGGCAAGAACCGTGATGCATGTTTTTTTGTATGAGATGAAAGTGTTTTTTGCCGCAGCTGAGTTTGCCAGGCTCCCGATCAGAAGGGGGCCTTCACCCAACAGGGCCGAAACCAGCGCAAAAAGGAATGTGATTCCGTAGACTCCTGTGATGTCGGCGATCTGGGTGAGAAAATTCCATTCGTAGGCGCACATTGATATTGTTCCCCAGGGATAGGCCAGAAAGCCGGTCGACTTGCAGTATTCCCAGATTGTGTAGACTCCTGAGAACCAGAAAATACGAAAAGGAAGGGCAAAATGATTCTGGCAGGAAAGTCCTGAGAGTTTTTCTGATTTTTTTGCGAAAAGACGGGGAAAGTAAAAGGCGAGGGCGAAGAATCCCTCGAAAAAACCTGTTCCTATGTCAGAGGCTCCAAGCGTGAAGATTGCAAAGCCTGGGAAATTCCCCAGCCAGAAGCTTGAGAGAAGATGAGTGAGGGAGCCGTGCAAAAAGCAGAGCAGGAAAATGCCCCAGAGTGACTTTGAGCGGGATTGTGCAATATAGAAGGGAAAAAGTGCGAAAAGCCCGAGAAGAGGAGAGCCGAATGTGAGAAATTCATTTGGGATTGCGAGGGCAAGGATAAAACTCGACAGAATCGTACAAAGAATTTGTAAAACTTGAAACATTGTGTTATTATTCTATTAAGTTGCATTTAAAAAAGCAATTGCGCTTAATTATGAGCAGAGGTGGGGGTCTATGGATTTTGTAAAAGATATTCATAAGTCTGAGTATGGTCAGCTTCCAGATGTCGTGGTCTCGACACCGGGAAGATTTCACTTGATTGGCGAGCACTCGTGGTTCTTCAAGGACAAAACGCTCTCAATGGGCGTCAATCTGCCTGTCTATGTTGCGGTTTCCTTCCGTGATGATGCTGCGTTCCACTTTTATTTCCCGCAGCTGAAGGACCGCAAAAAGATTTCGATGGCCGGCATGAAGTTCCGTAAAGAAGACCGCTGGGCAAATTCTATCAAGGCCGTAATCTTCGGCTTTATTTCCGGCGGGTTCGAGGTGAAGGGCATGAACTTCACCATATATTCAGATATCCTTCCGTCGGCCGGTTTTGGTATCAACACAGCCATGAAGGTTGGCTCAGCCTATGCAATCCGGGAACTGAATAAGCTTCCATGCGACGAGAACCAGATTCTTCAGGCCATAGCCCGTGGTAACCTTCGCTTCCTGAGCACCAACAATTATATTTCAGATATTCTTACAGCAATTCATTCAAAAGAAAATTCAATCGTCCTTACAGATCATTCTTCAAAATCCTGCGAGCTTCTTCCATTCGACTATCCCGAAAAGAAAATCATTCTTGTAGATACAAAGGTCCCCAGAGTCAACATCTGGAACGAGGAGCTCATCCGTGAGCCTGAGTGCGCTCTCCTTCTCGGTGAGCTTAAGGACCGCAAGAGTTATGTCCGCGGCGGCTGGAGGTACGAGGAGAACCCTCACGAGGTAAATCTTGTTCTCTCCATTGCCCCGGAGATGATTCACAAAAAGCTAAACAGCGTAATAAAGGAGCATCAGTATGTCCTTGAGGCCTGGGATGCCCTTGAAAAACACGCCTTCGGCACTTTTGCCCGGGCCGTCAACCACAGCCATGAGAATATGCGTGATGAGTACGAGATTTCATGTCCGGAAATCGACTGGATTTTAAAGAGACTCTCGGAAATTAATCCGAATAACGATGATTCCCGCAATCCTTTCAACTGTGGCCGCATAACGGGAAAGGGCTTCGGCCGCTGTCTCTATGCCATCCTTGACGATAAGGATGTCCCGGAATTCAACAACAAGATGTCAGAGTTCACCAAGATTTTCGGTTTCAAGACGAAGAGCTATGTAGTTGAACCGAGTTCCGGAGTGCACATTGTCTCCTAGCGCACCAAAAAAAATTCTTGTCACCAATGATGACGGGATTGAGGGGGAGGGTCTTAAGGTTCTTGTCGACTCCCTTTCTAAGGTCTGTGATGTCTATGTGCTTGCCCCTGCGACGAATCAGTCGGCCGTATCCAGTAAAATTACGGTCGGCAAAAACATGGCTTTCACTAAGCTCGGCGAGAAAACATACACCTGCTCTGGTACGCCAGCGGACTGTGTGATAAGCGCCCTGGCATCGTCCTTGTTTCCCTTCCGCTTTGATGCGGTTCTCTCCGGCATAAACGCAGGCCCAAACATGGGAACTG
This sequence comes from uncultured Treponema sp., assembly GCA_946611835.1. Classification (GTDB taxonomy): domain Bacteria; phylum Spirochaetota; class Spirochaetia; order Treponematales; family Treponemataceae; genus Treponema_D. Next base: position 6,114 of record CAMOEE010000020.1, read on the forward strand.
ATGTGGTTTATTCGGGAACCTGTGCGGCGGCCCGTCAGGCGACTTTTATGGGAGTTCCCGGAATTGCCCTTAGCCTTGAGTCCGAATTCTTCGACTATGCCCGCACAGGCTTCAATTTCAAGCCGCTCGCCGATTTCTGCGCAAAGAATCTGGATTCTCTTATTTCTCTGTGTGACGAAGATGTTTTTGTAAGTCTCAACGCCACTTCAGCCGATGAATATAAGGGGGCAGAATTTGCTTCTGGCTGCGTCCGTGATTATGGTGACGAGGTCGTGTTCAGTGAAAATGACGGAGTTTCCATGACAGGTTTTTGTGACAGCCATGGAATCACTGTTTCAGGAAATGATGATTCTGATTATAATATAGCGAGGAGCGGGAAGATTGCCGTCTCGCTTGTATATGCCGAGCCTGTCTTTAAAAAGGTGAGCGGCAAAACTGATTTCGTATTCTGATTGGCTTTTCGCGGGAGGGCGTATGGCTGACAACAATATTCTTAAGCGGGGAATCACCCTTTACAAGAAGGGTGACTATAATTCTTCCCTCGCATTTTTCCTTTCTCTGCCTGATGATTCTGAGCTTAACAGCGTTGAGCTGGCCTATTATATCGGTTTGTGCTATGCAAAGCTGGAGCGTTATGATGACGCCCTTTTGTACCTTGAGCAGGTCGTGACTTCCGGGGCTGAAATTGAACGGGTTCTTCAGTGCCGCTATGTCCTTGCCCTGATTTATGCCAGCAGTGGCCGCAAAAAGCTTGCCGAATTCGAGCTTAACAAGCTCCTTGAGTCCGGTTACAGGCCGGCAATGGTCTATTCTTCGCTGGCTTACATAGCCTGGAAGCAGGACAATGTCGAGGTCGCTATAGATTTTTACAGGAAGGCAATCGAGATTGAGCCTGAGAATGCCACGGCCCTCAACGGAATGGGATATGTCCTGGCCTGTGAGAACCGGGATCTGGCCAAGGCCCTTTCTTTCTGCAAGAGGGCCTTGAGCAAGAATCCTGATTCCGCCGCCTGTCTTGACAGCCTGGGCTGGGTTTACCTCAAGCTGGGGCTCATGGACGACGCATACAAGTATCTCAATCAGGCAAAAGAAAAGCTCCCGGATAACGAGGAGATTGCCGAGCATCTGAGAATAGCGCATGAAGGATAAAAATTAGGAATTAGGAATGAAAGTTCAAGTGAAAAAGTTTAAGTCGATATTATTTAGTTTACTCGTTTCTTTTGTTGGAAGTTCTTATATGTTTGCTCAGAATGGGGCTTTTACCAGCGAGGGGGCGACTGCCCGCTCATCAATCGGAGCCAGAACTGCGGCTTCGGGACTGGCCGAGCAGGAATTCAGGCGGGGAGTGCAGGCCTATTACAGGGGTGCTTTCAATGATGCGATCCTTGAATTCGAGAAGGCTCTTTCTTACCTTCCCGATGAATATATAATCCTGGACTGGCTGGGAAAAAGCTATTACCGCTCTGGTGTCGAGGGGGCTGCCCTTGAGCACTGGCAGTATGCCTCCGGTGAGGGCTACGGCGGGCTTCTCCTTCAGAACAGGATTGAGGTCGTGCGGGACAGAAGGCTTCTTTCCGGCGGGGCCATTGATAAGCCTGTTCGCTACACTGAGGCCGGAAGCTATCCCGGAAGAAATTCAGAGAACAATCTTGTTTTCAGTCAGCCGACATCAGTTTTGCCGAATACAGACGGAACTATGTGGGTTCTTTCTTACGGAACGAACGAGCTTATCAGGCTTGACCTGAACGGACTCGTAATTGACAGGAACGGCGGATACTTCAACGGATTTGACCGTCCTATGGATTTGATACGGCTCCATAACGGGAACCTTCTTGTGAGTGAATTTGCCGGCGACAGGGTCAGCATGTTCAATTCAAAGGGCACTTTCATCAAGACTTTCGGAAAAAAAGGCGCTTCTTTGGGCGGAATGGTCGGTCCTCAATATATGGCTGAGGACTCTGACGGAAACATCTATGTGACTGATTTCGGAAACAGCCGGGTTGATGTCTTTGATTCTGAAGGCAATCCTCTTTTCTTTTTCGGAAACAAGACGGATGATTTTCCGGGGCTAAAGGGACCAACCGGAATCGCCGTATACGAAGGAACTGTTTATGTAGCTGACTGCCTCACTGGTGCCGTCCAGCGCTTTGATGTCTCGGGAAACTATCTGGGGCTTCTGTGCAAGGCAAAGACTTTCAAAAAGCCTGAGTCGCTCAAGAGATGGGGACGCTATCTCGTTATAAGCGATAAAAATAAGGTATATTCGATTGACACAGACACGGGTTCCCTTTTCGAGAATCTTTCGTCTGGAAATGCTCCCTCACGCCTTACGAGCGCAGTTCCCGACATCAACGGAAACATTCTTGTAACCGATTTCTCATCAAACGAAGTCTATGTCATGGCAAAGCTCTCGGAGGTCGTCGGAGGCCTTTTCGTTCAGATAGAGCGGGTCATATCTGACTTCTTCCCTAAGGTTACCCTTGAGGTTAAGGTCGAAAACCGCTCAAGGCAGAGCATAGTCGGTCTCAAGGAGAACAATTTCTTCGTTACAGAGAACAAAAGTCCTGTCCTCAACTACAAGCTTGAGGGAGCGGCCTATGCCAACGATAGTGCGGACATCACCCTTCTGCTTGACCGCTCATCCTCTTCATCCGCTTATTCAGAGAGCCTTGAGAATGCCGTTAAGGAAATAGCGGCCGCAATGGCTGACCGGGGAAGGCTCAGAATCGTAAGTGCGGGCACCCTTCCTCTGATTGAATACGAGGGCACAGCAGACGGAGCAAGGAATTTCAAGGTCAAGAATCTCAAGAATCCCGCTGCTTCAAGGGTCGCTCTTGATGTCGCCGTGAGAATGTGCGCGAATGCTTTGATCAATGCCGCAAAAAAAAGTGCGATTGTCTATATTGGTGACGGCCATGTGACCCAGAATGCCTTTGACAAGTACGGGCTTACTGACCTCACGGCCTACCTCAATAACAATTCCATTGCTTTCGCAAGCCTTCTCCTTTCCCAGGGGGCTTCGGACAGCGAGATTGACTTCCTCACTAAGAATACGGAGGGCGGCGAATATTATGTTTACCGTGACACAGGCCTTTCAAGCCTTGTGGATGATATTATTCAGATTCCGTCCGGCATTTATGTGCTTTCCTATGAGTCAAATCTTTCGACCGATTTCGGACAGAGATACCTTCCTGTAGAGACAGAGGCCTTCATAATGAACCGAAGCGGCCGTGACGAGAGCGGATATTTCGCTCCTTTGCAGTAAGATGAGATTCATTCATACGGCGGACTGGCATCTCGGAAACCAGATGCATGAAATCGACAGAAAAGAAGAGGCCCAGGTCTTTCTTAAGTGGCTCAAATCTCAGATTGTCGAAAAAAATGCTGATACACTCGTTATTGCCGGAGATATTTTTGACACGACAAATCCGCCTGTTGAGGCCCGAAGACTTTATTATTCTTTTTTGGCCTCCCTGGTCGACAGCTGCTGCAAGAATGTGATTATTGTGGGCGGTAACCATGACTCAGCATCAATGCTTGAAAGTTCAAAAGAGCTCCTTGATGTCCTGAACATTCATGTCGTAGGCTCGATTAACAATCTTCTTCCTTCTGATATGTGCTTTGAACTTTTTGACGGAAAGGGAGAAGCGGAAGGAATCTGCATGGCCCTGCCTTTCGTCCGTGAGGTCGAGTTGAGGAATCTTATTGAGCCTTCTGAAAAATGCAGTGACGGGGATTTATACAAAAATATATATCAAAAATTATATACTTCTGTCTTCAATGAGGCCGAAAAACTGCGTTCGGGGCGGAAAATCCCTGTGATTGCGACCGGACATTTGTATGCCTCTGATCTGGAGGGTCGCCTTTCCTCAAAAAAATCAAGCGAAAAATCTGATGACGGCATGAAAGTCCTTGATGTACTCGGAAGCCTCGGAAATGTTCCGCCTTCAGTTTTCCCGGATGTCGATTATGTCGCCTTGGGACATATCCATTACTCTACGACGGTGGCAAAAAATCCCTCAATCAGATATTCAGGCTCGCCTTTCGTTATGGGATTTGACGATGCCTCAATTCCTCATTATGTCCTTCTGGTCGATATTCAGAAAAATGATTCAGAAGAAAAAAAACAGCCGATAATCGAGAAAATTGAGACTCCTCGAACGAATATTTACAAAAGAATCTCTGGAAACCTTGCGGAGATAAAAAAAGAACTTGAGAATCTCGCTGAGAAAAAAGATGTAGAGGGCGGAAAAGGCGAGGACAGCAGGAAAAAGCTTTATATAGAGCTTTGCTATAAGAGGGAGCTTGGCGTGAACGCACAGGAATATCTTGATGAGGCCGTTCGCTCGCTTCCTGAGAATGTGAATGTCGTGAGCTGGAAAATCGCAGAGTCAGATGTTTTTTTTGAAAAGAATTCCTTCTCAAATTTTGATGCCGCTGAGGTCGGAAACCTTGATGACAAGGAAATCTTCACCCAGCTCATTCTCTCAAAAACGGGCCTTTCTGCCGGAAGCAAAGAAGGAAAAGCCGCCGTTGAGAAATTTCTTCCTTTGTTTCTGGAGCTGTCGGATTAAGCCGCCTTTGGGGAGGGAGTCCCGTTGGGATTGTCGTTGCCGTTGTCGTTCATGGAAATGAGCCACAGAAGGCGGCGGATTGTTTCGGGCAGGATTTCATGCAGGAGCCTTGTCTCACCGATGGAAGACGACCTTGCCTTTTCTGTCATATCGCTCATAAGGGGCGGAACTGCCCCCAGAAATTCTATAGTCTCGGACTCAGAATACTGTTTTTTTTGAAGGGGCGGATTGTGCCGCTCAAGAAGCTCTTCCGGGTAAAATTTGCAGGGCCGCCAGACTTTCTGCCCTGTCCTGGAGCGGAAACTTGAGGCGCCGAAAAGCCTGCAGATGAAAGGCCGGCCCCCGTAAATAGAGCAGTGATAGGGCGTGTGGGGATTATAAAGCGGGCATGTGCCGTCTTCGTGCCGGAAGGGGTATTGGCCCTCGGCGATTTTTTTTGCCCTTTCTTCCTGATTTTCCAGGAGCCAGGCCGCCATGTAAAGGGCCTCTCCCTCAAAAAGATCTGGCTCAAAGCTGTGGCAGCATGAACCGCAGCCTTCCGGGCAGGTGAAAGAGCTGGTCTTGTACCATTCTGTCTGTTCTTTCTGGATTCTTGCGTAGGAGCCTTCGATGCTCAATATTGTGTCATAAACTGAAGTTCCCTCAAGCTTTTTCATAATGTTGGGGATTTGTGTCATTGTGAAAAAAGAATATCGGAGCGGTGTGACTTTTTCAAGTGTTTTTTCTGGTGATTTTTGATATAATTTTTTCATGCGAATCACAAAACTTGAATTTGAAAACCTGAATTCCCTTAAAGGCAAATGGTCCATCGATTTTACGCACCCGGACTATGCCAAAAACCATGATATTTTTGTGATTCACGGTCCTACTGGAAGCGGCAAGACTACCTTGCTCGATGCCATAACCCTTTCTTTGTACGGACGCACGCCCCGGCTTTCTTCAATCAACAAGGGGGAGGGCGGAAACGAGATTATGACCAGGGGTACTGGTTTCTGCCGTGCCTCAGTAACTTACACATGCAAAAAAGGCCTGTTTGTCTCCGAATTCGAGCAGAAGCGTGCCGGAATGAAGGCTAACGGAAATCTTCAGAAGGCAAATTTCAGGATAACCAGGCTCGATGAGAATTCTGATTTAGGTGATTTGTTTTCTTCCGCAGAGAATGTCGTCGCCAGCGGAACCGCCTCAAACCTGGAGAAAGAGACCCAGAAAATAATCCAGCTTGATTACAGGCAGTTCTGCCGTTCTATTATGCTTGCCCAGGGCGAATTCGGTGCATTTCTGGATAGCGACGGAAAGGAAAGGGCTGCGATCCTTGAGAAACTCACCGGGACTGAGCGATACCGTGAAATCGGAAAGAAAATCGCACAGAAATTCAGCGACATCAAAAAAAATTTCCAGCTGACTAAAAAACAAAAAGAAGAAATCGAGAGCCTGATTCTAAGCGCTGAGGATGAAAAATCTGCCCTTGAGAGCGAGCGGGAAATTACTGAAAAGCTTTCATCCTGTGAAAAAAATCTTCTGGCCCTTGAAAAAGAACTGTCTCTTTTTGATGAGCTCTCCCGTCTTAAGGATGAGGCTCAAAACCTCTCATCTTCGCTTAAAACTTCTGAGGAAAAACTTCATGCAGCCCAAAAAAATGCGGAGGCCAGCAAAGAAAAGCTCTCTCTTGAAGAAAAGAATTTTGAGGACAAGCAGTCCTTATGGAAGAAAGTCCGGGAGCTGGATGTAAAAATTTCTTCTCAAAAAGAAGAGTTCGCTGAATGCAAAAAACGAAAGGATTCGGCTGAAAAATTGCTTTGCGAAAATGAAAAGAAAATCGCTCTTCTTTCCGGACAAGTCCTGCTTATCGAAGAAAATCTTGCCCAAATCGAAGACTATATTTTCAAAAACGAAAATGATGCGAAAATCTCTGAGGCGGCTGCAAAAATCGGAGCCATGAAGTCGGCCTACAGGCAGGCGAAAGAAGCTGCCGCAGACTTAAAAAGACAAAAAAACTCCTTTGAGTCTGAGCTTGAAAAAAAACTCTCTGAAAAGGCTGATGCTGACTCGGAACTGTCTCTGCTCGACGAGAAAATCAAATCTTTTGTTGCAGGCGACGCTGTTTTTATCGCAAAAATCCTTCAGACCCAGCTCAAAGATGGAAATCCCTGTCCTGTCTGCGGAAGCCTTTACCATAAAGGCGAAAAATCTTCCTGCCCGGGCCCTGAGAAAGAGGAGCTTACCGGCCAGGAAGAAATCCTTGCCTCTGAAAAGGCCCTTGGAATTGCCCGGCAAAGTTCTAACCTCACCAAAAAGCGTGAGGAAATCCTTGAGAAAATAAACAGCCTTTCCCTGAGAATCGAATCCCTTAAAACTGAGATAAAAAGAAGCGGGGAAAATCTTTCTGTTCAATGCGATAATTGCGTGAGAATTCTCACTGAAATCAACGAGACTCTCTCAATCTGGGGAAAAGTTGCCACGGAGGAAAGTTTTGAGGAGATTCTTTCTGAGCTGAGGGAGCGCTATCAGGCATGGAATCAGAAGATCGAGCAGCAGAAAAAGTTCATCAATGATAAATCCGCTAAAATTGCCGAGAAAAATGCCCTTTCAGACAGCCTTAGCTCCCAAAAAGAGGGCTTTGAGAAAGCAATCGAAGAATATGACTCAGAGAACCTTGCGCTGAAAACTCTTCTTGATGAGAGACAGGCCCTTTTCGGTGACAAAATTGTGGATTCTGAAGAAAAAGAGCTGAATCAGAAAATCGCAGGCCTTAAGAAAGATTTTGAGAAAGCCGAAAAACTTCAGAACGAGGCCAGGGAAGAGAAGGCAGCACTGAGGGCAAAAAAAACTCAGCTGGAAGAGCTGCTTGAGCAGAAGGAAGCCGAGCTTAAAATTAATCAGCAGAAGTCCGCTTTTACTGATAGTTTTGAGAGGGAAAAAATCTTGAGCGAGAGAGACAGTCAGCTTTCTGAAAAAGAGAACCTTGGAGATTCATTAGTAAAGATTAAGACCCGCCTTGCAACGAACGAGCAGAACAAGGAGAGGGCAAAAAAAATTCTTTCTGACTACGAAAAATTGCAGGCTGACTATGGAACCTGGGAACAGATGAACAAATGGGCTGGAGTCAGAGAGGGAATGGAGCTCTCTGAGTTCGTCCAGAGCCTTGCTTTCACTTCCCTGCTGAAAATTGCCAACAAAAATCTTTTCGGAATCACCGGCCGCTACAGCCTCGTGCAGAAAGAGCCAAACTCAATGGACTTTGACATCAGTGACATATATTTTGAAAATCCTCGCTCGGTCGCAAACTTGAGTGGCGGCGAGAGATTTCTGGTGAGCCTTTCTTTTGCCCTCGCAATATCCGAGTTTGCAAGCAGGAATGTCCGGGTTGACTCCCTTTTCCTCGACGAAGGCTTCGGAACTTTGAGCGGGGAACTTCTGACCGAGGCAATCAACGCCCTCAAGAACCTGCAGAAGGATGGAAAAATGCTGGGAATCATCACTCATGTTCAGACCGTGATTGATGAAATCGAGCAGAAAATTGAAGTGAAGCCTGTCTCCCTGGGGCACAGCGTGCTTTTAGGAAGCGGAATCACTTCGGAATACTAAAAATTCGCTCCTAAGCCCTTAAAGGCTTCCGATTAATCTTACGGCAAAGGCAAAGAGCCATGCCACGGCGCACTGCCAGACTACCACGCCCAGGGCCCATTTAGTGCCAAGCTCTCTCTTAATCGAGGCTATTGCTGCTACGCATGGAGTGTACAAAAGGCTGAAGACAAGGAGACTTGCCGCTGTGAGGGAAGAAATTGCGTTCGCAACCCCGTTATCGAACAAGATTTCTAGCGTGGAAACGACGCTTTCCTTTGCGATAAAGCCCGAGATAAGCGAAGTGCAGATCCGCCAGTCACCCATGCCCAGCGGCTCAAAAATCGGGGAGAGCAGGCCTGCAAGAAGAGCGAGTATACTTTCCTTTGAGTCCTCTACCAGGTTAAGTCGAATGTCAAAACTCTGCAGGAACCAGACTGCAATCGTAGCCATAAAAATCACGGTGAAGGCCCTCTGTAAAAAATCCTTAGCCTTTTCCCAGAGAAGCTGGCCGACATTTCGAGCACTCGGAAGCCTGTAATTGGGAAGCTCCATCACGAACGGAACGGCCTCGCCCTTAAAGAAAGTTTTTCGATATACAAAAGCGACGAGAATTCCTGTGATTATTCCCAGAAGATAAAGACCTGTCATCACAAATCCGCCATGCTTTGGGAAAAATGCCCCTACAAAGAAAGCGTAAATCGGAAGTTTTGCCGTGCAGCTCATAAAAGGCGTGAGAAGAATCGTCATCTTCCGGTCTCGTTCGCTGGGGAGAATCCTCGTTGACATAACCGCCGGAACCGTACAGCCAAAGCCAATCAGAAGGGGAACTATGCTCCGCCCGGAAAGACCGATTTTTCGCAGCAGGGAGTCCATGACGAAAGCGACCCTGGCAATGTAGCCTGAATCCTCAAGAAGGGAAAGAAAGAAAAAGAGGGTGACGATAATCGGCAGGAAGGAAAGTACGCTTCCGACCCCCGCAAAGATGCCGTCTATGATGAGTCCGTGAAGGACATCGTTAGTGCCAAGCGCCGAAAGGGCTGAGTCAACGAGGGATGTGAGAGAGTCGATTCCGCTTTCAAGAAGTCCTTGCAGGGCCGCACCGATTACATTGAATGTCAAATAGAAAACAAGGGCCATAATCGCAATGAAGGATGGAATGGCCGTGTATTTTCCTGTGAAAACCCTGTCGATTTTCTGGGAGCGGATTCTTTCTTTTGACTCCCGGGGCTTTTTTACACACTGCTCGCAAACTTTTTTGATGAAAGCGAATCTCATGTCAGCCATTGCGGCGCTTCGGTCAAGCTTCCGCTCCTTTTCCATCTGAATTGAGATGTGCTCCAGGGTCTCTTGTTCGTTTACATCCAGATCCAGCTGATAGGCAATTCTTTTGTCGCCTTCAAGCAGCTTTGCGGCGGCAAAGTGAACCGGAATTCCGGCCTTTTGAGCATGATCCTTGATAAGGTGCGTTACCGCATGGATTGCCCTGTGAACGGCTCCTCCGTTGTCGTTTTCGTCGCAGAAATCCTGGCGTAGGGGCTTTTCCTGATAATGGGCGACATGAATGGCATGCTTTACAAGCTCATCTACTCCCTGATTTTTGTTTGCCGAAATCGGGATGACTGGCACCCCAAGAAGCATTTCCATTTTGTTGACATCGACGGCTCCTCCGTTCCCTGTCATTTCGTCCATCATGTTCAGGGCGATTACCATAGGAATATCAAGCTCCAGAAGCTGCATGGTGAGGTAAAGGTTACGCTCTATGTTTGTTGCGTCCACAATATTGATGATTCCATGCGGCTTTTCCTTTAGGACAAAATCCCTGGAGATAAGTTCCTCGCTCGAATACGGCGACATTGAATAAATGCCGGGAAGGTCAGTCACGAGGGTATTGGCCTTGGAGCGAATCTGGCCGCTTTTTCGGTCTACGGTGACGCCTGGAAAATTTCCTACATGCTGGTTTGAGCCTGTAAGCTGATTAAAAAGCGTGGTTTTTCCTGAATTCTGGTTTCCGACGAGGGCGTAAGTGAGAATCGTGTCGTCGCTCAGGGGATTTTCGTTTTCTTTTTCATGAAATTTGCCTTCCTCACCAAGACCCGGGTGAGAAGCGGCCTTTTCGTAAGGTTTTTCGGCTATTGAAGACTCATATTCTGAATCTGAAAGAGGCTCGACCTCGATTTTTGCGGCATCGGCAAGGCGAAGGGTAAGCTCGTAACCATGAATCTCGATTTCCATAGGGTCGCCGAGAGGGGCAAGCTTGATTTTTTTGAGAAAAGCCCCCGGAATCACGCCCATGTCTAAAAAATGCTGGCGCAGCTCGCCGTTACCGCCAACGAAAGTAATTCTTGCCGGTGAAGAAAGTGGAAAATCCTGTAATGTCATAATTTTATTATATATGTTTCCTGATGAAGTCTGCAACTCCGTCGTGATCGTTGTCTTTTTCCGTGACGAAATCGGCCATTTCTTTGATTGCATCAAGACCGTTGCACATTGCGACTCCGTAACCTGCCATTTTCATGAGACTCTCGTCGTTCATGCTGTCACCAAATCCCATCGTCTTTTCGACTGGTATGCCAAGCTCCCGTGCCAGCCATGTGACAGCCTCACCCTTGCCGCAATCAGGTGGAAGAATCTCAAGAAAGTATGGCTTGCTCGTAAAGATGACCGCCCTGTCACCAAATTCAGCCCTAAGAACTTTCTGAAGCTCAAGCAGTTTCTCAGGTTCTCCCGGAATCAGCATTTTCGTAAAGCCTTTTTTGATGAAATTCTCATAATCTGGAACTGCGATGCCTTTGAGTCCGCATAGCTCAATGTCAAGGCGGGTCCATTTGTTCTCTTCTTTGTAATAAATCGTATCGGCGGTGTAAACTTCGCTCTTTAGTCCCCAGCTTTCGGCGATTTCGTTCGTGCGTGAGAGAATGTCTCCGTCAACCAGGCGGCAAAAAATCTGCTGACGCTTGTGCAGGTCAAAAATTGAGCATCCGTTTATCGCAATGATGAATCGGCCGGTCTCTTTTCCTGCGATTTCCAGCCTGCGTACAAAAGGAAGGATGGCATCCTCAGCCCGGCCTGAGCAAAGCACGATGTAAATTTCTTTTTCGGCACACTCCCTGAGTGCGGCGACATTTTCATCTGAAATCTGCCTTTCGCTGTTCAGAAGAGTGTCGTCAAGGTCAAAAGCAATAAGTTTGATGTCGAGTTTTTCCATAATTCATAAGAATCATAGCACATTTTAGTCTTTAGTGTGATAAAAATTCTCTTGTTTTTGCCGTTAAATTGTCTTTTTCTTGAAGAGTAAGTTGAATTCCGTTATAATGATTCTATAAATAGAAATATATTTGGAGAATCAAAATGTCTGACAAAATCCCTTACAAAATCTATCTTTCTGAGAATGAACTTCCTGATTCCTGGTACAATGTCCGGGCCGACATGAAGAATAAACCGGCCCCTCTCTTGAATCCTGCCACGCATAAGCCCTGCACCGCCGAAGAGCTTTCCCATGTCTTCTGCGACGAGCTTGTAAAGCAGGAGCTTGATGATACAAACGCCTATATCCCGATTCCAACTGAAATCCGTGAATTCTACAAGATGTACCGCCCGGCTCCTCTTGTGCGCGCTTACTGTCTTGAGAAAAAGCTTGGCACTCCAGCCAAAATTTATTACAAATTCGAAGGCAACAACACCAGCGGAAGCCACAAGCTCAATTCCGCAATCGCCCAGGCCTACTATGCAAAGCAGCAGGGGCTTAAAGGTGTCACAACCGAGACAGGTGCCGGCCAGTGGGGAACAGCTCTTTCAATGGCCTGCTCATACTTTGACCTTGACTGTCAGGTTTACATGGTAAAAGTCAGCTACGAGCAAAAGCCCTTCCGCCGGGAGGTAATCCGCACTTATGGGGCTAAAATCACTCCTTCTCCAAGCGACACCACCGAGGTCGGCCGCAAAATCCTGGCTGAATTTCCGGGAACCGGCGGCTCTCTTGGCTGCGCAATCTCTGAGGCTGTGGAGGCCGCAACTAAGCAGGAAGGCTACCGCTATGTTCTGGGAAGCGTCCTCAATCAGGTTCTGCTCCATCAGACGGTTATCGGTCTTGAGACAATGACCGCAATGGATAAATACGGAATCAAGCCGGACTTAATCATCGGTTGTGCAGGAGGCGGCTCAAATCTTGGCGGCCTCATCTCTCCATTTATGGGCCGAAAGCTCCGTGGCGAGGCTGACTATCACTTTATCGCAGTAGAGCCTGCAAGCTGTCCGTCCCTTACCCGGGGAAAATATGTCTACGACTTCTGCGACACAGGTCATGTCTGTCCGCTGGCAAAAATGTACAC
>CAMOEE010000021.1 GCA_946611835.1 uncultured Treponema sp.
GAGTCGGTGAGCTCATCAATTGCAGTCATCAGAAAATCCTACATCCCCATTCCAGGAATGTTCAGTCCGCCAAGCAAAGCCCCGGACTTTTCCTTGATTCTTTCCTGAACCTTATCCATTGCCGCATGATGAGCCGCCACGATTAAATCCTGCAGCATCTGTACATCACGAGGATCAACCGCAATCGGGTCAAGTTTGACAGCCGTGACCTCAAACTTGCCGTTGAGCGTAACCTGAACGATATTTCCGCCTGAAGAACCTGTCTCGCTGATTTGAGCCAGTTCTTCCTTCATTGTGTTCATTGTTCCCTCAAGATTCTTGAGGTTTTTGACCATTTCAAATGGGTTCATATTTACTCCTGTTATTTTACAAATCTATTTGGTGACTATTCCTCATCTTCGTCATCCGAGCTGCTTGCCGCAATCGCCTTTTCTGCGTTTCTTTGTGCAGCCTCATTTGCGATTTCCTGCTCGCTCTTCTTTGAGTGGCCTATTATCTGACCTTTGAATGTGTCGCACAGGATTTTTACCTGCACTGGTGCATTCTGCTCGATTGGAACTTGGGCTACAATCTGCTTAAGTGTGACTTCAAAACGAACTTTTTCGCCTAAGAGATCTGAAAGAAAAGCCGAAATCTTCTGGGCATGGCTGTCAATCTGCATTTTAAGGAAGGTAGAGCTGACCTGCGTGGTGACAATTCCGCCAGATTTTATCCATTCACCAGTCTGCAATAGAGAACTTCCAATCATTGGGTCTTGCATGGAAAGCTCTTTTATCGCGAGAGAGCGGAAATCTGAGGTGCTTGCTGATGCCTTGCTCTGGTTCGGTGTGGCTGCCGCTGTTTGTTGAGGCGGTACAGCTCCGCCGTAGCTAAAAGATGGCTGACTTACGCTCGGAACAGCATCGACTGGCGTTGGGTCCGGGGGAGCAAAATCATCTGTTGTTGTTCCCATGTCAGGCGGAACGGACTGTGCGCTAAAAAACTGAGGCTGATGGGTCTGCTGAGACGCTGCCGCCTGTGGTGTAAAAGCTACCTGTGACTGGGGAGAAGCCTGATTTGCGAAAGATTCCTGTGCCGGCCTGCTTGCGGCTTCAGAAGCGGCTGGCGGTGGTGCGAAAATATTTCTTACCGGAGCCGTACTTGTCGCTTGCGGGATGTCTCTCGGAACATCTGTAATTACCCGATTGAGATATGGATTTGCTGAAGGCTGAGAGGCACTTGCTTGTGGCTGTTGGGCTTGAGGTGCGGGCATTTGTGGCTGGGCCGGCTCGCTATGAGGCATTGAAATGAATTGCTGTGGAGGGGGATTTTGAGCCTTTGCTTGCGACAGCGGAGCATTGTGATGTGGAGCTTGCCCTCCACCAACAGCCGGAGAAGCCCCCTGCATCAGAAGAGATTTGGCTTCATCAATAGCCTTTTTGACTTCACTTGGTGAGACATACTGAGTAAGCCAGCTCAATCTTGAGAAAGCCAGTTCCAGTTCGTACCGGGGAGAGAGGGAGTAACGGATGTCACGGTAAAGCTGCAAAAGGATTGAAAGAGCCCTCTCCAGTTGAATTGGATTCCAGGTCTGCAAGACAAGCTGAGAATATCTGTCACGGGACTGCCCCAGCAAAGCTTCTTTTGTGATTCCGGCTCTAATTAATAGAAGAGAACGCAAGTAATCAGTGCAGTTTACGATAAATTGCTCGATTGAAACGCCGTTCTGCAAGAATTCATCAATTTTAAGAAGAGTTTCCTGAGTTTTGTTCTGGGCGGCGTCCTCAAAAATCGCATTGAGCCGGTCCACTCCGACAAGCCCCAGTTTGTCACGGATTTTGTCGTAGGTGATATGGTCGCCGGAAAAAGCCGCAACCTGATCAAAAAGCGTGTAAGCGTCACGAACTGAGCCGGTTGACTCACGGGCAACCCAGTAAAGGGCTTCGTCATCAGCCTTGATGTTGATTTCTGCGGCGGCTTCAGCCAAAAGCTGCTTGACCCGTTCAATCGGAACAAGACGGAAATTGAACTGCTGACATCGTGATTTAATCGTTGCAGGAACTTTCTGAAGCTCTGTAGTTGCGAAGATAAAAATACAGTATGGTGGCGGCTCTTCGATTGTCTTCAAAAGTGCATTGAAGGCCGAAGTCGAGAGCATGTGCACCTCGTCGATAATGTAAATCTTGTATCTTGAACTCTGCGGCGGGAAGAGAACCTCGTCCTTAATCTGGCGCACGTCGTTTACGGAAGTATTTGAAGCACCGTCGATTTCGATTACATCTGTGCTTGAGCCTTTTGTGATTTCAAGACACTGCTGACACTTCCCGCAGGGAGTGGCCGTGGGGCCGTTAGCACAGTTCAAGGCCTTGGCCAGAATTCGGGCGGTAGAAGTCTTTCCGCAGCCACGCGGTCCTGAAAAAAGATAGGCATGGGCAATTTTCTGAGATTGAATGGCATTCTTTAGCGTTTCGGCAACAAACTCCTGACCGGCAAGAGCCTCAAACGCCTGCGGGCGACGACGGGTCGCAGTAACTTCATAAGACATGGAAGTATAATAAACTAAATTACCTATTTTTTCAATTTTTTTCCCTAATTGTTGCCGAAAACCGAGAAATTTTTCCAATAAATATATGCACGGAGAAAGTGCGGAAACCTATTGGAAAAGGAGTGTTTATGGCACAAACTGAAAAAACTAATCCTCGTCGTGATTACAAAAGCTCGCTGTTCGTGAACATGTTCGGGCGCAATGTGAATGCGAAGGAGCATTTCCTTTCGCTCTACAATGCGATTCACGACACAGACTTCAAAATCGGCGAGGTCGAAATCAAGCCCGTCACGCTTGAGAATGTCGTTTACAATGACATTGAGAACGATGTCTCGATGGAGATTAACGGCAGCATCGTGGTTCTTGCGGAGCACCAGAGCACGATAAACAACAACATGCCCTTCCGGTGTCTGGAATATCTCGTAGCCCACTACAACAGGTTTTTCACGGAGAACGACAAGTACAACACGAAGGAAATCAAGCTGCCCAGACCAGAATGTTATGTGTTCTACAACGGTGACGATGCTTTCCCGCAGGAAAAAATCATGAAACTATCGGACGCTTTCATGGAGATAAAGAAATCCTCACCTCTGAAAGTTTTGCCCGACTCGCTTTCTTTGGATATGACAGTGAAAGTCTACAACATCAACAAGAATGCAGACCATCCGATTCTTAAGAAGTGCGAGCCTCTTCTTGCCTATTCAGATTTTACGGAGTATGCTAGAGAAGGAAAGAGAAACGGAGAGAAGAATCCGCCGAAGTACGCTCTCGCAAGATGCAAGAACGGCAATGTTCTCTCCGAATATTTCAACAACTTGAGCAAGGAGGAGCAGTCCATGATTTTTGGTGAATGGGATCAGGAAAAATTCATTCAGGTGCAAAAGCAAATCGCCGCCGAGGATGCTGCTGAAGCTACAAAAAATGCCACTGCAAAAAATTTGCTCAAAATGAATTTAGGTTCGCCCGAGCAGATTGCAACTGCGGTTTCTCTCCCTTTGGAACAAATTCTTGAGCTTAAAGAAGAGCTTTCTTGCGAAGAAGTTAACGCATAGCATGATATCCTGCGACACTGAAGTTAACCACACCAATGCAAACGGTTTCTTCGGTGTCAAAGCGTGCAAAGTTTCATTTCACTCTAATAATTCCTCGACTTTTTCCCGCTTTTTCATTATCTTTATCTCATGAATAACACGGATTTTCTTGAGATTAACGATATAACTTTTACCTACCCGGCCGTTGAGGGTGATTTGGATGAGAACGGCAAACAGATTGAGCCAAAGCCGATTTTTGAGCATTTTTCAGCCAGGCTTCCGAAAGGCTTCGTGAGCTTTGTAGGTCAGAATGGTTGCGGTAAAACAACACTTATGCTTTTGGCGAGCGGTCGTCTCACACCACAGAGCGGAACAGTCTCTCTCTTGGGGCAAAATCCTGCAAAACTGGACGATGAGCAGAAAAATCTTCTTGCTTCAGTGATTTATCAGAACATGGAATTTGAGACCGAAGACAAAGTGAGTGAGCTTCTTTCTTATGTTTATCAGAACGGTGCCCTCAAAGGTAAGGCAAAGGCAATTCGAAAGACGACTGAGGGCGGAGATCTTCTTGGCGAGGTAATCGATGTTTTTGAGCTTAAGGATGTCCTCGATCATGCCCTAACTCATCTGAGCAAGGGCGAGATTCAGCGAGTTCTGCTTGCTTTCGGCATTTTGTACGGCAGTGCATCCCTTTTTATGGACGAGCCGCTTTTTGCCATGGAGTCGTGCCAAAAGGAAGAGGCCCTTGCCTACCTCAAGGAATATGTTCACAAAACCGGAACGACGATTTATATCTCAATGCACGAGCTTGATTTGACTAAAAAATACGCCGACACGGTTCTGCTTTTCTACCCCAACCGTGACATGGCGCTGGGAACTCCAGAAGAAGTCCTCACACGAGACGATGTTGAAAAAGCTTACGGCGTTCCCTATGCCATGCTCAAAGACCATGAAAATCTGAGCCGGGAATATCTTAATTCGCTTGCGCAGAGCCAGAAAAAATAGGCGCAGCATAACTTACATCACGCCCTTCCGCCCTTCGGTAACCCTCATTCCTACGGAACTGCTTCGCAGGGGCTACACGGCTGGGCGGCATTTTTCGGTTTTTATTTGAGTTTTGTGTACACCACAGCCGGTTCAACTGCAAATGTCATTGTAGTACCTTCGATGGTTAGAGTTTGCGATACTTTTCTTCGCCAATTGTTAAATGTGTTATGCCAGAATCTTCATCTGTCGAAATGGTTCCACCAGGAAGTTCATCACCTGAGTACTTTTTTTTAAAACTTATGCTTGTTCCGGACTTTGTGTATGTAGCTTCTATTTTTTCATCCTCAATACTTGGTTCTCGTTGGAAATCATAAAATTTAGTCACAAGATTTCTAAAATTGGCTGAGTCGCCTTTTCCTAGAATGATGACTTTATTTGTGACTGTATTTTCTGAACTTTCAATATTCAAATAAGCATAGATTTCCTCTATTTCGCCTTTATCGTATTTCCTGTCGTCATTTTCGCACGCTAGTTTATCATCAGACTCGATAGTGAACTCCATTTCTTCATTCTGAACAGTGAAGTTTAAGGTCTGGCCTGATTTTGTGTAATGGAAGTTTTCCGTGAGGTTAAATCTTTGCCTGCCGTCTTCGCTATCATACTCCATTTGATGAATCTTATATGTTCCTGTGCCGTCTTTCTTGAAAATGACTTCCTCTACTGAACACTGCGCGTAGGGAATATCATTTTGGCCTGAGACAGTCTTCAATTGATTGATTGCATTGATATTATAATACGTCCCTTCGAAGCCGGTGTTTGTCGTGCTTGTGCTAGTATCGTTGTCTTCGTCATTTTTGCAGGATGTAAAACCTGTAGCGAAGATTGCAAGGGCAGAAATTACTGCCAGACTTTTAATGAATTTGCTCATAAAGTCCTCCTTAATAACGGCCATTGTAAGTGTTTTAAAAAAGTAATCAGACCGAAAACTTAAATTTTTCAAAAGATAGTATTAAAACTGTCTTGATTTTTGGATAATGCTCATTATACTATATATATATATAGTCAATATATCCAAGTGTTTTTATCAGGGGGCCACTCAATGAGAAAACTTTTATTATTATTGGCTGCATTGTCAGTCTTTATGACTGTTGCGTGCAGCGATGATTCTGATGACGATGACAAACCCACTTCTACACCCACAGAGCCTGTTACTCCCGTTACGCCAACTACAACAGATTTGTCAGTATCTAACATTCAGTTCAATAGTCTCACTTTTGCTTTTAGTGCAGACACGAATGCCGCTGATGGCACGCAAATCACTCTTACATGTAATGAATTGTCTGCATCTGCCATTGCGAAAGATGGGAAATTCTCCCTTGTCTACGAAACTCCTTTTTATAAGGGGGTTAAGGGCGGAAAGTCTTATGATGTAAAGTTTTCTGCTGAAGGTTATTCTGATGCAAGCGGAAGTGTAAGTTACTGGCCAAAGGTAATTTGTAAAAGCAGCACAAAAGAAGAAGTTAATGTCTTCTGCGGCGGAAACGATAATTTTGTTGCTCCTGAAATAGATTTGGTAAATTATGAATCTTCCAATGTTTCAATAGCGCAGTCTTATGAAGTGTACAATGATTATAAGAACGAAAGTCTTGCTAATGACACTACGACTAGCTGGAATCTTGATAATGTAAAAAACTTCTTGCTGGATAAACAGAATGCCGGCAAATCTGTTGTTATAACTTCTGTTGTTACGCCGAAAAACGAAGATACAAATCTTAAAGAGACAATCAGCGTAGTCTATCACTGTAAAAATGAAGTGGCTGTCGGTCTTGTTAATATAAACAAGCATTATGAGCGTTATGAAGCCTGCCTTTTTGAAGATGTGGAAAATTATGATTCAGAGACGGCCGGTGGTGATGTAAGCTTCCAGTGGCAAAAAATGAATGATGACGGCTCTACTTACTCTGATATTGAGGGTGCCACAGGAAAAACTTTTAGCCTTACAAGCGAAAATGTCAATTCTTTGCTGAACGGCTATATTCGAGTAAAAGTTACCCAGAATTTTGAAAATCCTTCACAAAGCCCAATTACACTTTTTTCTGATGGTGGTTTAGTAGCTCATACAATTAAAGACTCTGAGGTTTATTACAATGGCATAATTGATGAAGGTGAAATTTTTGATGTCCAGAATGTTCGTGGAAGAGTAAGTGACGAGTTCGGTAACTGGCATGACATTAACACTGATGATTTATATTTGATTTCTGAGCTTGATGAAGAGCACGATTACAATGCCTCAGAGTCAAAGCCTTTCAGAATTCAGATTAACACTTCTGGTTTTTATATGGATGTTCTTGATGTTTTTGCTACTGTTCGTCAGGTTTTGAAAGCAGAAAACATCCCGGAGTTAAAAACAGCCTCAAGTTCAGTTGCGGGACTTGCGGAGTTTGAGGGCGTAAACAGCGATCTTGAAATATCCTATGACGGTGGCGCAAATTTCACAGATTTCCCTTCTGGCGAATTTACTGTTCCAACAGATAGAACCCTTTATGTAAGAAAAAGGGCAAGGGGGACTCCTAATTCTGAAGGCTACCAAAAGGAAAGTGAAAACTGCAAAGTCATCGTAAAAGATGAAAATATCGGAAAGAAAACAAGTGGCGATGGTATTATCAATGGAATTTCCATGCCGACTCTTACCCTTATTAAGTCATATAGCAATGATAAGGTTTGTATTACACCAATTCTTGATATCCGTAATCCAGAGACCTATAGCTACGAATACGACTGGCGTTTTGACGATAAGCCGCTTTCTGAATTGAGCGGAAAGGGCATTTCCCTCGATGCAAATACTTATGCCCTTGTTATTGATACATCAAAACTTGGTTCAGACACTTATCAAATCTACTGTTCGGTAAGCATAACCACGCGTTCTACTTCTTATACTTTTGTAACGGTTTCTGCTCAGATTCCACTTGTTGTTAACTAAATGGAGGCATTTATGAAAAGATTGTTTTTTGTTTTTATATCAGCTTTTTTACTTTTTT
The DNA here is from genome assembly GCA_946611835.1 of uncultured Treponema sp. Taxonomy (GTDB): domain Bacteria; phylum Spirochaetota; class Spirochaetia; order Treponematales; family Treponemataceae; genus Treponema_D. The sequence goes on from CAMOEE010000021.1 coordinate 7,581, forward strand.
CAGCCTGTACTGATGTTGCGGAGACTACAGAGTCAGAAAATGCGGTAAACTCTGCTTCTACAGACATTGCCGCTGTCGTCAATGATGATGAATCAGATGCCGTTTACCTCAAAGTAGGTTTCGATTCAGATTCTTCAAGCCGTACAGCCTTGCCTGATGTTTCGGTCAATAACTTCTCCTATATTTCCCTGATGTATATTAATGACGGTCTGGACTACGCTTCCGGTTATACAATGGTAGGAAACTGGGATTCTGCGGACGAGCTTAAAAATGCAACCCTTCCGTTCAAAGTTGGAACTTACTATTTTACCCTTACTGCGGTTTACAACGAGGTTGTCCTTGAAGAAACCAAGCTGTACACAATCCAAAAAGGTACTAATTCACTTTCTTTTACACCAAAGCTTACATCTCTTTCTCTGGAATTCAGGGGCAAGGGTAATGTGAATGTTGCGCTCCGCTTTAATACAGAGAATGTTAAGAAGGTAAAGGGCGGTTTATATACAACACAAGGTCAGAAGGTTTCTGGTTATAATGATGAAATTCTCGAAGCAGGCAGCGGTGGAAATGTAACTTATTCAAAGAATGATGTTCCAAGCGGATGTTACATTGTAATCTTCAAATTCTATGCTGATGATAATTGCGAGCAGCTTCTTGGTACTTACCGGGAATACGCTTCTATCGTGAATGGCTTAACGAGTTCAAGTGAATGTGTACTTGATTCTATAGGAAGTCTCTTTACTATTAATTATGAGCTTAACGGTGGTGCTTTTGCCGATGGTGTTACAAGAGCGGGTTCTTACACAAAAAAGATGGGAACGATAACGCTTCCTGCTTATACAGAAACAACTGATGAACAGGGAGAGGTTACTTCAAGAAGTATTTATAAAACAGGCTATACATTTAGTGGCTGGTATGACAATGCAAACTTTAACGGCGAACCTGTTACAGAAATTCCTTCCGGAAGCACGGGTAACAAGACTTTCTATGCAAAATGGATTGAAAACGTAACAATCAACTATACGACAAGCGCAGGTTCTTTCCTTACTACGACTCATCCTTCCCAGACTGTCGTAAGGGGTGAAACTGTAAATCTTATTTATGCAAATACTCTTGGAATTAAAAACGGAAACAAACAGTTCCGGGGCTGGACAAAAGAAACAGGAAGTAATGAAGTTGAATATAAAGATGGCCAGGAAATTACACCTGATGCTAATCTTACGCTTTATGCTGTATGGGGAGCGAGCGAAATAAATCCGTCTGGCGAGGCTGACACTACAGATACTGACGGAGACGGAATTTCTGACTGGCAGGAGCTTAATGTTTATCATACAGACCCGGCTTCAAAAGATACTGACGGAGACGGCTGGACTGATGGCGAAGAACTTAGTCTTTATAACCGCTACACAAATACATTTAGCCCTCTTATTGCAGATACTCCAAGCATTGAAGTAAAAATGACAGGGCAGCCTGCTATTAAGTACAATTATTCTATTTCTGAAAGTGAGTCTAACTCTGAATCAGAATCATTTAGTCAAGGAAGCACCGGAAGCTCTACTCTATCTTCAAATAAAACAAATTCTTTCTCTGAAACCGGCGGCTGGTCAACAACAACAAGTGCGAGTTGGGAATTTAAGAATTTTCCTACTGTAAATAAATTCACATTCAGTCACAGTGAATCATCAAATTTCAGCAGGACATGGGGAGACAGCTATACTTATGGAAAAAGTGAAAGTGAAGGCTGGTCGAAAAACTGGTCTAACGGAAAGTCGAAGACAAAATCAAACGGAAAGACTGTGACCGATGCAGTGCTTAGTGTAAAGGTCGTCTTTAAGAACCCTGGCAATATTGCCTATACGGTAGAAGACCTTACCCTTGCTTTATACAGAATTTCAAACAACTCATTGTTCAAGAAGGTTTTTGTAAAGAATTTTAGTATTGATGATAAAAAAGTCTTTACTCTTTCTCCAGGTTCAGAAAGCGGAACTTATGCTCTTACCGCAAAACTGACTTTAAAAGAAGCGGAAGACCTCTTAAAGTATTCCAACGGCTTTATTGTTGAGGTCTCTGGCTATAAAATTACTTTGCAGAGAGGCGGAGAGTTTGCAAATGACTTTACGGAAGCCCTTACACAGGTAAAGGCAAAAAATGCTTCTGTGTATATTGATTTTGGAGTCGAAAGCACAAGAGCAACCCGCATTTATAACACCTCTGTAAAATATAAATACAATGCAAATGCTACCGATGTTCAGGAACTTTATTCGTCAGTGTCTCTTAAAGATATTATGACTGATATTCTGCATCTTAAGAAAGATGTTGATTATACTCTAAATAGTAAAAACGCCATTGAATCGATTTACGAAGTACAGAATAAAGGCTCATATAAAACTGGTGGCTGGTATATTTCTCATAGGTATTACAATGCTGCCGGAGAGCGAATGTTGAAAGTTTATGCTCCGTATGCAAATAACGCTACAGATGAATTTGATCCTGATATTTCAAAAATAATTATTAATGCTGGGGATGAAATTTCTATGGTTTACACAGTAGATAATGATGAAGACGGCGTTCCTTTGCATGAAGAGCTTATTTACGGAACGAGTGATGATAAAAGAGATTCGGATGGTGACGGTCTTAAGGATGGAGAAGAGATATACGGCTGGTACAAGGATGGTCTTGTTAGCCCTAAATACAGCAGTACCAATAAGGTTTGCACAAATCCTGTCTTAACTGATACTGATGCAGATGATCTTTCTGACATTATAGATGAGGATCCTGTTGTGCCGCAGAAAAGCAAGGTTGCGGATCTTGCAGTCTTCAAGTATGGCACCTTAAAAGACGGTACTTTTAAGGATGTTGCTGATATTAGTGAGACTGATAGTGATAACTTCAAACTGATTTACACGGACTCTGACAGCATTTATCTCCAGGTGTTGCCGGTAAAGAGCCTTGCGACTCTTACTTGTAAAACAACTTATAATGGACAAGATTCGGATTATTTTACTTTTGATGAGACAAGCGCAATTCCTCTTTGTATTGGGGAAAATACAATTACTGTAAAGTGTACACCTCCTAGTGAAACCGCAGAAGATGCCAAAGAGTTTTCATTTAAGGTAGTTTCAAAATTCCCCGAATTTAAGAATTTTGATGCGCTAAGCGAGGAACTTCACGGTGGTGAGGTTAATTTCAGCTGGAATAAATACATAGATAATCGTACTGACAGCAAAAAATATGGCGGCTATTATTTATGTGCTTATAAAGAAAGCTCATTCTCATCAAACAGAGAGGTTTTGCCATATTCAATGATTAGAGGTAGCAATGTAAAACCTTCTGCTTCGGAGCTAAAAGGTCCTTCGTTTGCATTATCGATTGACTCTTCTAATTTGTCAGGGGGGCGTTATACTCTCTCTGGTCTTTCTCCAAATACCAATTACTGCTTCTATCTCTTTGCCTATACAAGATCGGATGATGAGACTTACTTTGCGTCCTCGCTTCTTGGAAAAACGATGGTTAAGACTGCTGTTGAGCCAAAGGGTAATCTTACTTTCTATGCCCATTATGTAAATGACATAGAGGACCAGGATGAAGGCTGTAACCCTCAATACTACTGGAGCTTTGAGGATAGTACTCTGGGACTTTCTGCACTTGACCTTACTACAAGTAATTTGAAGGAATTTGATGATGATGATGATAAGTATTATGGTTTTAGTAATTCAACAATGTATAAATACGGTCACGCACCAGCAAGATTTTCTACTGCGACAAAAGAAATCAAAAAGGAATTTGAGCGCGATAAAGATTATGAATTTACTGTAATCTGGAAAGTCTCTGAGTATGATAAAAGCTCTTATGACGATTATCTTGGTTCCTATAAAGCGGTGTTTAAATATTCTAGCTATAGTGACATCTGGACTTGTGAATATGCGCCTTTGGTTTACTGGACGTTAAGAGATACGGGCTTAAATTATAGTTCAGCGTTTTCTACTTCCACAATCAAATCCGGTGAAAGAACTAACGGCTTAAGCTGGGAGTTACACAACGAAGATGTAGGCGAAGTTGAGCTTGTCTGGGATTGGGGCTGGGAGTAAGGTAAAATCTCAGAAAAATATAATCAAGGAGAATGAGATGAAAAAAATCATAAACGACCCGATGACATTTGTGCAGGATACTTTGAGCGGTATTTATTACGCCCATTCTGATGAGGTGGCTTTTACAGACGGCTCAAAAAAAGCGATGGTCACGAAAAGGCGAAAACCGGGCAAGGTAGCCCTTGTCACAGGCGGTGGCTCCGGACACTTGCCACTCTTTCTCGGTTACATTGGCGAAGGAATGCTTGACGGCTGCAGCGTGGGTGAAGTTTTTGCCTCTCCCAGTGTGAACGACATGCTTTCAGTTACAAAAGCTGTTGATAACGGGGCTGGTGTTCTTTACATCTATGGAAATTATGGTGGCGACAAAATGAACTTCACCATGTCGGCACATCAGGCTGAGTTTGAGAGCAACATCAGGGTTCTTTCTGTTCTTGGCATGGACGATGTTGCGGTAGAAATTCCTGAGCACAGGCGCGGAATTGCAGGCATCTTCTTTGTATATAAATGTGCCGGTGCTGCCGCTGAAGAAATGCTTTCCCTTGATGAGTGTTACCGAATTGCAAAAAAAACGGCGGACAATCTTCGGACAATGGGCCTTTCACTTTCTGCATGTACTCTTCCACGAGTTGGCCGGCCAAGTTTTGAGATTGCCGAAGATGAAATGGAAATCGGAATGGGAATTCACGGAGAGCCTGGAATCCGCCGTGGTAAAATCAAGAGCGCAAATGAAATCACTGACGAGCTAATGGCCAAAATCTTGCCTGAGCTTAACTTACAATCTGGTGACGAAACGGCAGTTCTTGTGAACGGTTTAGGTGCAACGCCTCTTGAAGAACAGTACATCGTCACCAAACGAATCTACGAGATTCTTAGTGAAAAAGGAATCAAAATCTTCCATACTTATGTTGGCGAACATGCGACTTCCATGGAAATGGCTGGCCTTTCAATCACGGTCCTCAAACTTGATTCAGAATTAAAGAGGCTTCTTGCCAAACCTGCAAACGCAATCATGTTCAAGCAGTTCCAGCTTGACACAAATAAATCCTACCAGCCGGTCAATCTTACTGAGCATGAGCGAATGCAGGAACCCTTCATCAATCAAAAGCCTGTTGAAAAGTCAGCCGAAACAATGCTGACTGCAGAGGATTTTGTGCGTTACTTTGTCGCCCTCAAGGACATGTGTGACCGCCAAAAAGACGAACTTGTCCGTCTTGACGGAGTTGCCGGCGACGGAGACTTAGGCTTGTCTATGTCCGATGGATTTACTTCGGTGCAAAAATATCTTTCCGGTAAGACTTTCAGCGACATTGGTGAACTTTTTTACCGTGCCGGAAAGGATATGCAGGCTGCTGCGGCGAGCAGTATGGGAACCCTGCTTGCTTTCGGCTTTATGGGCGTGGGTAAGGCTTTCAAAGGAAAATCTGAAATCCACTATAAAGAACTGGGCTCTCTCCTTGAAGCCTTTGAAGAAGCCCTTAAAAAACTTGGTGGTGCCAGGGTCGGCGATAAAACCTTCCTTGACGGATTTGATCCGGCTGTCCTTGTCCTCAAAGGCGCAAAGTCTGATGAAGAAGCAAAAATCCTTCTTCCAAAGGCATATGAGGCGGCCAAAAAAGGCTCTGACAATACCACAACAATGCTTGCAAAATTCGGCCGGATTGCCTTTAAGGGCGAAGAATCCCGATCGATTCTTGATCCTGGCAGCGTGTTCGCTTCGCTTATGATTAAAACGCTTTCAGAAGTATTTGCATAATTTTTTCATATCGCATGGGGGCTGTCCGGGAAGTAATTAAAACTTCATAAGGGGACAGCCCTTGTTTTTTGGCGAAAACATAATATAATCTTTAAAGAGGTTTTAAATGATTCGCAAAAATTTCTTCACTTCTTCTTTCACTTTATTTCTTCTTTCTAGTCTTTTTCTTGCACAAATTCCTGCACAGGAAACTTCATTTTCAGGCAGTCTGACAGCACAGGCCGGTGTCGGTCTTCCGCAGACCCACGAAAACAAAGGTCATTTCCTTTTGGGAACGACTGTTTTCGACGGTACTGTAAAATCTTACATGGGCGAAAGCATGATGGTCGTCAACTCTCAGCTCATTTATGATGCTCTTGGTGCACAGTCTTCCAACGGAACGGAAGCCCTTGTTTCTGAGGACGCTTCATTCGCCCTGAAACTCAAAGAGGCTTATTTTGATTACAACGGCGGATCCTGGGCTCTCAGGGCCGGCCGGCAGATTGCTGCATGGGGTAAGGCTGATTCTATTCAGGTCGCTGATATTCTTTGCCCCCAGGATAGTTCAGTTATGATTGCGGCAAATTACAAGGAAAGCCGTCTTGGAATCGATGCCCTCCGTCTTTCATATATCCTTGATTTTCTTCAGCTTGATGCTTACTGGATTCCATTTTTTACGCCGAGTACGCTTCCTCTTGCAAAAAGAAATCCTCTTAATCCAATTCAGTTTCCACAATCATTTGGAGACAAGCCGGTTTCATCTCCAGAAAAAATGAGTGAATTTGATCTTCCGGAGAAAAAACTCAGTAACAGCGAATATGCACTTCGTCTGGGCGTAAATCTTTCAAGCCTTGATTTTTCTCTTTACGGATTTTATGGCTGGGAAGACACCCCGTTTTTCGCATACAGTTCAGACGGCGGCACAATCAAGCTGAAAGGTTCTTATGAACGCCTTATGATGTTCGGAGCTGATTCTGCCATTCCTCTGGGAAATTTTGTCTTCCGCTTTGAGGCAGCCTATTTTCCTGAGCGCTACCTTCAGACCAGCGCAGAGTATCAAGAATCTCGTATGAATTCAGGCTTAAATAACGAATCGACAAAACGAAGGCATCAGCTTGTAGGTCTGCTTGGTTTTGACTGGGATGCCGGAAGCGGATTAAATATTATGGCACAGTATGTCGGTGATGCAATTTTTGATGGAGTTAAAGAGCTTGACAGAAAAGCCTACACCCATCTTGCAACTCTCACGCTGGAAAAATCTCTTATGAACGAGCTTCTTTCGCTTACTCTTCACGGAGAGCTTGATTTGTGCGAATTTTCTTCTCTAATTGATGCCGAAGCAGAATACAGCCTGACAGATTCAATAAAACTTGGTCTCATCGGTAACTTCTTTTTTGAAGGCAAAGACGACGAGAATGGCGAATACGGAATCTACCGTGATTTAAGCTGTATCACACTCAAAGGTAAAATTTCATTCTAATTTCCAGGGGAAAATTATGACAGTTTCTGCAATCAATAATTTTTTTGGCAAAATCGGGCGCTTTCAGATCAAATACCGCTTCCCGGTTCTTGCAGTCTTTTTGCTTCTTACGATTGTCTGTTGTGCAGGTCTTGCTAAGTTCAAGATTGCCAATGGAACTGACGGATGGTATGGCGACGCAGATAAAATCAAACAGGACAAGGATTTATATGAATCCACCTTCGGAAATTCTTCGAGCCTTGCAATTCTTCTTGAAGCTGACGATGTCTTTACCGAGGAAATCCTTAACGTTATTGACCGTCTGGGCGAGCGTCTTCTTGAGCTGCCTTATGCCGATAAAGTCACCTCGCTGATTGATGTTGATATTCCTGTCGGAAACGAAGAGGGATTTGAGGTCGTTAAGCCCTATCAGCGGGGAATCCCTTCTGACCCGGCGGAACTTGCCGAAAAAAAGGCCTTCATTCTCCGTGGAACAGAAAAAACAAATTCTCTGATTAATAACCTTGTCAGCGCCGACGGAACTGAAACATGGATTTCCCTCAAACTTCTCCCTTTTGAAAATCCTGATGATGATTCAATCGACCTTGGATATGCCTTCCACGAAATCCTGAAAAGCGACGAGTTCAAGTCTGACAAATACAAGCTTTATGGCTGTGGAATGCCATATGCGGACGCAATGGAAGAAGAATACGAAATCCCAGATGCAGTTCTCCGTGTTGCGATTGCTTTTGCGGTGATGATTGTCTTCCTTATTATTTTCGTGCGTACGCCTTTTGGTGTCATTATTCCTTCTATTACGACTGTCGGTGCGATTGCCTCCGTCATGGGCGGAATGGCTTATTTTGGTGAAAAAGCCGATTTGTCGCTCGTCACACTGCCTGTTCTTCTGGGAATTGCCCTTTCAATCGGCTATTCGATTCATTACATCAATATGTTCAAGCTGCATTTCCGCCAGACCGGAAACCGCAGGGAATCTGCCGTAAAAACTGTGGAAGAAAGCGGCTGGTCGGTCTTTTTTACGGTTCTTACGACGGTGGCTTCGCTGGTCAGTTTTATTTTCGTTGACATGAAGCCGATTTCCTGGATGGGAAAAACCTCAGCTCTTGTAGTTCTTGCGGTTTATATTTATGTCGCCGTACTGATTCCAATTTGTTTTTCTTTCGGTAAAAACCGCAGCCCGCTTCAAAAAGATGCTGTCAAAAAAGGAGCCGGGAAAATTGACCTGCGTTTTGCGGCCTGGGCTGACACTGTAAAACGAAAAAAATGGCTCATTGTTGCTCTTTCCTGCCTTCTTGTTGCTGTCTGCATTCCTTTTATTCTCAAGATTACAATCAAAATCGATATGCTTGAAATGGCAGGAACAAAACTTCCTCACATGATTGAAGAAAAAGAAATCATCTCAAAGCAAATCGGTACAAGATACAGCTACAATGTGATGATTACCTTTGAGGAGGCTGATTCATTCAAAGAGCCTGAAAAAATGCGTGCCCTTGAAGATTTCGAAAAGTTTTTGGGGACTTTGCGGCTCACAAAAATTTCAGGAGAAAAACCTCATGTCACATCTGTGACGGAAATTCTCAAAGAAATGAACCGTGCCCTTAACGAAGGAAAAGAAGAATTCTTCAGCATTCCATATGAAGATTATGTTCTCGCCCAGTTAATGGAGCTTTCTTCCATTGAGATGCGCAACGATTTCACTGATATGATGAACGACGAGTTCAGGATTGCGAATGTCAGCGTTGATATGACCAAATTTGAGAGCGAACTGGCGATTTCGGATGTGCGTGACATCAATGCGAAACTGGCCGAACTTTTCCCGGAAGCAAAATGCTGCATTATCGGTGACATGATTGAATATGCTGAAATGTCGACCCGAATGGTTAGGGGAGAGCTCAAGTCATTCCTTTTCTCTTTCGTCGTGATTGCAATCATGCTGATTATTGCCTTCGGAAGCATTCGCACTGGTCTTATCGGAATGATTCCAAATGTCATGCCGGTAATTCTTGTCGGCGGAATCATGGGGCTTTTCGGATTCTCCCTTGATTTTGTAACTATGACTGTCATGCCGATTATTCTTGGAATTGCGGTCGATGACACGATTCATCTGACGACCCACCTGAAATACGGCCTTGAAAAACACGGCACTTACCTTGAGTCCATGAGGAATTCTTTCCGCGAAATCGGTAAATCGATGTTTATGACTACATTCATTTTGTGCTCGATTTTTGCGGTTTATATGTTCAGTCCGATTCACTATCTCTTCGTAATCGGTCTCCTCTCAGTGACAGGTCTGGGGGCCGCTCTTCTGGCTGACTACACAATCACGCCGGCTCTTCTTTACATAATAAAACCTTTCGGTGCAGAAACTGAAAAAGAAAATAATATAACCAAGAAGGAGGAATAAATGAAAATTCTTAAAACTATTGCGGGGGCTTTTTTTCTTTTGGCAGGAACACTTTCTTTTGCGCAGACTGCTGAAGAGATCGCAAAAAAAAGCCATGATTTGCCAGACGGAAAGACCAATTCTTTTACGGCCGTTCTTACTCTTACGGACAAGGCAGGAAAATCCCGGACAAGGGAAATTGTGTCTTATGAAATGAAAGAGGGAACTACAGAAAAAAATGTAATTGTCTTTAAAACTCCAAAAGATGTGGCCGGTGTAAGCTACCTTTCTTTTGAATATCCTGACAAAAGCGACGGAACGCCCGTTGACAGTGACAGCTGGCTCTATCTTCCTGCGATGAAAAAAGTGCGTCGTGTTTCAGGTTCTAACCGGGATGATGATTTTCAGGGAACTGATTTCACTTATGACGATATCGGAAAGCGAAGTCTTGGAAAAGATACTGTAAAAATTCTTGGAGAAGAGAGTGTAAACGGCGTTGACTGCTGGAAAGTGGAATACACTGCAAAAGATACAAAAGCGAAAATCAGCCGCCGTATTTTCTGGATTGGAAAGGACAATTATGTAACTTACAAGGGTGAATACTACGATAAAAGAAACGCATTGCAGAAAGAACTGACTTGTGAGGATATTTCACAAATCAGCGGTTACTGGACCACCAGAAAAATGACGATGACCAATGTTCAGTCAAAACATAAGACTGTGTACGAAATCAAGGACATCGTGTATGACAAGGATGTTGACCCAAAAATGTTCACGGTTAGTGCGCTAGAACGAGAGCTCGTTAAATAACTAAAAAGGCTGCCGAATGGCAGCCTGATTTTTTACCCTAACTTATCTTATATCCTTAATTTCGCCGCCGACTTTGCTCAAAATAT
>CAMOEE010000022.1 GCA_946611835.1 uncultured Treponema sp.
CAGATGAAATTTCTGAAAAGGGAAGCTCTTCAAAAACTAAGAAAGCCGCTTCTAAAAATACTAAAAAGCCAAAGGCTGACGATACTGCAAAAAAGGAAAAGGCTCTCAAAGCTGAATACGAGAAAAAGCTTTCTGCAATCGAAAAAAGCGTTGTGACTTTCAAGGCTTTTGCTGCCCCAAAAAGTCTCGCTTTCCCAAAGGCAGGGAAAATCACAAACGAGGACATTTACCTCTATCTTTACTCTGCCCTCTCTCCTCTTGCTCAAAGCGGCTTTGCCCGAAAGTGGAGCTTAGAGCGAAAGCTGGCCGAGTTTACGGGAAACACAAAAATCGGTGACATGGGCTCCTACGGCTTCTTCCAGAGAGTCTTTGCCCTTTCAGAAGGAGAGCAGCCCGCCCTCACAGAAAAATCCGCAAAAGAAGACCTGCTCTTAATCGCAAAGAAACTTGCAAAATCCGAGCTGGCCTGGCTTTATGTCGGTGCAAATGAATACGACGGCATAAAATGGTTCAACAAAGAGAAAATGGAATCAAGCCTTGAACTTTACGAAGCAATTCTCTCGCTAAACGCAGGCGAAACAAAAGCAAAACTTATCGCATCGCTTTTCAAAAAGCTTAATTCTGCCCAGGAAAAGGCCGACTACAAGTGTGAGGAATTCGTAAAAGCATTCGAAAAGCGTTAGGGATTGTAAGGGCGGCGAAGCCGTTGCGGGCTTGCCCGCAATGAAGCGGTAGCGGAACCCTGAAAAGCCCGACCGCCGCTTTGCGGCGGTAACGCCCTTTTACAGTTCATCCGCCATTGTGAGAAGGACTTCCTCGGCTGTGCTTACGCATGGCCGGTCGATTGTCGTATGCTGGAGAGCCTGTGAGATTCTTTCGGGAATTTCAGGAGCCTCTCCCAGCGTATGGCGGATATATTCTGAATTCAGGGCCGGATGGTCGCGCATAACAAGAACCACGCTGGCCTCGTCTTCATCAATCATTTCTTTTCTGGCAAGGGCTGCGGCAAAAGCCCGGCTGGTGGATTTGTTGGCATAGACATTGTAATCCTTAAAAAGCTTTCGGCAGGCCTCATCAGTGGCAGCCTTTGAGACTTCAGCAGGATAAACGAAATGCTTCATCATCAGAGAATTCGTAGCGAAAATTTCTTCCAGGCGCTCAAGATTTGAAGGACTGGCAGGATCCGCCCCCTCACGCTTTTTAATATCGACGATTGAGTCCATAATCTCGCAGTTTCCCTGAAAGTCAACTTTGATTTCATCGGTCGTAGGACAAATAAAACCGCTCAGAGGAAGGGCGAGCCGCCAGCTGTAAAGGCCTGCAACCATGTTCGAATAGTTTCCGCAGGGCATGGCATAGAAAATGTCGCCGGATACACGATTTTTAAGGCGGCTGAATGCATAAGGATAAAAGAACATCTGTGGCATGAGGCGGCCGATATTCGCAGTGTTCGCCACAGTCAGATGATAATTCTCGACAGCCATGCGGTCAGAAAAGATTTCACGGACAATTTCATGGCAGGCATGTTCGCTGCCTTCGACCTCAATCGGAAGGACATTTCCACCGTTCCAGACAAAATCCTCATCTTCGAGTCCACGAACGAAGCCCCGGGGATAAAGAAGGACTGCCTTAAGATTCTTTTTTCCACGAATCGCCCGGGCAAGGCTGGCACCAAGCTCGCCTACCGTAGCATCCAAAAAAGTAGCCGTCTGCCCCCGCATGGTAAGAATCGTTTCCAGACAGTTTACGAGATAAGAAATTCCAAAATCTTTATGGCTTCCCGTCGGTGTATGGTAAAGCTCAAGGGAAAAAAGATTATTATCAAGCTGATTGACTTTTGGAGAAAATGGGAAAGCCTTTGTCGCAATTGTCTCACAAATAATCGGGGAGAATTCATCGTTAATACAGGCAGATGTGAGGGTTCCGGCTATGCTTGAAAAACTTGTTTCCTCATTTGTATACAGAAGCCATTTTCTCAAATCCACGAAATTATCAGGGATATAAAGACCGCCGTCCAAAGGCATACAGTCCAGGACAGCCCTGGCAAAATTAGCGGATTCCAAATTATTTCTCGTTGACTTAAACTTCATCTTGCTTTCTCCCCATCAATAATTAGCATATAAATCCAGAAAAATCACTTCAGCTGGAATTTCACGAATGCCCCTAGAGTGTTGAACATCTGGAAGATATCAGGCATTTCATTATAAAAAGTCCTTTTCATGTACATTTCACCGGAAAGGCCAAAACGAGCTATTTTTGAAAGCGGCAGCTCAAGGCTTGCCTCAAAAACACCAATAAGCTCCCAGCCAGTTGCAGGATACATCGAATCGTCTGGAATTTGGTCCCAAAAATCATAAAGCGCATATCCTCGGAAAGCAAAATTGGCCGCAAAGCCATTTTCCATAATATAACGGGTCTTTAAAATCGTCATCAGGCCGCTACCCATACTGTAATTTCTGGGAGTTGAATTTCCGTTAAGATTAACGACAGGTCGATGATAATAATAATAATCCGTAGTTCCAATAATATCCAGGGCAAGATGAGCCTGCCATTCAAGGTTTGAATTCTCGAATCTCACCCTCTGCTTGATTGCGCCACCAGGTCCGAGAGCCGAAATTTCATAAAACTGATGCCAGTCAAACTGATATTCCAGGGTAAGGCCAAGTGTCGTATCTGTATTTTCAGAAAATTTCGGAGCGCGCGCAAACAACATGCCGTCACTCATAATCCGGATGTCATACATGAATTCTTTGTCAAAAGTTGAATAAGTTGTGTCTGCGCCAACGCCTGAGCCTTTTCCTATTGCCAGGTTGATATCAAGGTCAAACTGTGAATACGGCTCATTTGAGTCATGCCCATAAGGGTCATTATAAACGATGCTTAGAGACGGACTGAAGAAGAAGGGAAAGTTCTCGCTCTCGGTGTAATTATAACCGCTGCCATTTATTATATGCGTATAAGAATTTGAACAGCCGATTGCAGTTTTAAGGCTTAATTCGTGTATGTTTCTTGTTGTTCCCAGAGGTTTTTGGCGAAGCAAAGGCTGGGTCCACCATCTGGCAGGATTAATGAATGTGGCAAAAATCTCTGACATCTCGTCAGCATTTAAAGAAAGGCGGTAGAGCATCTCGCCTACTGCAAAGGCACCGAAAGTTGTATAAACGAGATCGTTCTTAGAAGGAAGGTTCGTTTCGCAAAGATACTCCCAGAAGAGAGACCCCAGGGCCGTTACACCAGAGGCTTCTAGATAATTGAGGTTTGAGTTTCTGGCAAGCATATAATAAATGCCACCCTGATAGGGATGAAGAACAAAATTCGTCCAGTACCAGTCGTTGTCAAATTCCCATTCCCGTAACCAGAAATATTTCCACTCATCTGGTCCGATTTTAGCCCAGCTGGCACCGAGTATAAAACGATTGTATGCGGCAAGCCCCACATTGAAAAAGAGCATACCCCCTATTGCCGTGAACCAGTGCTTTTTTCCGTCATTCTCGTGAAGGAAGGGTGCAGAGACAGGCTCTGAAACATGAGAAAGATCGAAAACAATGTCAGAGCTTGAGATTTCCTCTTTTTGAATATCAAACTCTTCCTTTTCGGAAGAAGATTCAACAGGAGTTTCCAAAGCTGGCTCTGAATTTTCCTGTGCAAACAAAAGATGATTGGAAATTATTCCAGTCAGCAAGGCAAGAGACAAAAATCTTTTCATTCCAAATCCGTATAAAGTCTTAGTCTTTGAATTTCTTTATGATGATACAGCCGTTATGTCCACCAAAACCAAGAGAGGCACTTGCAGCGACATTGACCTCGCACTCAATTCCTTTGTTCGGCGTATAGTCCAAATCACAACCGCCCTCGATATCCTGATTTTCGATATTGATTGTTGGCGGAATAAAGCCCTCATTGATTGCCTTTACGCAAAAAAGTGCCTCAATTGCACCTGCGGCACCGACTAAGTGCCCGGTCATGCTTTTTGTAGAGGAAATGTGAAGTTTTCGTGCATTTTCTTCGCCCAAGGCAAGCTTGAGCATAGCCGTCTCACCGACATCGTTCGCATGAGTTGATGTTCCGTGCGCATTATAATACTGAATATCACCTGCAGAAATTCCTGCATCTTCAATTGCAAGCTTTACGGCTTTTGCTGCCCCGCTTCCGTCCGGCAAAGGAGCCGTGATGTGATAGCCGTCGCAGCTGGAACCGAATCCTGCGAGCTCAGCATAGATTTTTGCTCCACGAGCCTTTGCGTGCTCATATTCCTCAAGGATAAACATAGCCGAGCCTTCTGCCATTACAAAACCGTCCCTGTCCCGGTCGAAAGGCCGGCTGGCCTTCTCTGGCTGCTCATTGAATTTTGAAGCGAGGGCCTGCAATTTTATGAATGTTCCGATTGAGAATTCTGTGATTGCGGCTTCCGTTCCTCCGGCAAGCATTACATCTGCCCTGCCTGAGCGAATCAAGTCAGCGGCAAGACCAAGAGAATCAGTTCCTGAAGCACAGGCCGTGTTTATTGTCCATGAAAGCCCCTGGAAACCATAATAGATGTTGACATTTGCGGCGGCTTCATTTGAAATCATAAAAGGTGTTGTCAAAGGCGGAATTCTGTCGGCACCGGCTTCAAAGAATTTCTGGTAACCAGCCTCTGTTGCGTCCATTCCACCCAGGCAGCAGCCGACCATTACGCCCATTTTTTCTTTTTTGAGGCTTTCGCCAGTGTATCCTGAGTCGTTAATAGCCTGTGCGCTTGCCGCTAGACAGAACTTTGAGAAGCGTGCCATTTTGCGGGTCGCTTTTGAATCGACTCCGTATTTTGTGATATCGAAATCTTTTACCTCAGCCGCAACTTTTACTGGAAGTTTGGCGGGATCAAAAAGAGTGATATTTGAGATTCCACATTTGCCATTTTTGACAGAAGCCCAGGCCTCTTCAACAGTATTTCCAACAGGAGAAACAACTCCCATGCCTGTAATTACAACTCTTCGTCGCATAAAAATCCCCTCTATAATAAATGCGATGTTTTATTTATCAAATACGATTGTCTCTGAAAGAAGAAGATCGTTTTCGTCTACATAAAGACGGCTTCGTCTCTCCCAGTCTGCCCCACCCATTTTATCAAATTCCTGAAGCCAAAGCTCCCATTCATTTAAGTCACGGACACCAAGGGCGAATTCTTTTACGCCGGCCTCATAGAAATCTTTGAGTTCCTTTGAAATAGGCGGAATACTGACGGTGAGAGTCCATGGATAAGCCTGCATTTCACGGAGCAATTTGAATGCGCTCATTTCCTTGCCATTAGTTGTGTACCATGTTGGATAGCGGCTTTCAAGCTCCTCGTTGCTGTTATAGAAGACAAGATTTCGCAGCTGAAGAAGCGGGGCTGCCGCTTTCTGGGTGTAAGCAAGGCTTGGGTCAGGCAAACCTTCCAGAGTTACATTACCATAGTCATCAAGCATGTAGCTTTCAGCCTCGTTACCGTAGACAACAGTTATATATCCGTCAGTGCTCATCCATTCAAAAAGCTTTGCAATGATAGGAAGCTTTCCGAGTTCCTGGGCCCGTCGGGACACAGCATAATTTCGGTAACCAGAAGCGTATGCACCCACAGAAGAATGACCTTTTGGACCTACAGGCGGGGCAATGAGAATCCACTCGCCCTCAGGGAATTTTTCATCAAAATCCTTGTAGTTGGACTCAAGGGCAAAAGCAGCGTTCTGCTCACGCATCATACCGAATTTTCCAGCCTTCCATGCGGCACGGAACTGATTTTTTGAGTATGTCGGCCATTTAGGGTCAATCAGGCCCTCTTCAACAAGTTTATGGACATATTCAAGGGCCTGTTTGTACTCAGGCTTACGGACATTAAGGCCTGGATTCTTTTTGCTGGCATTGTAAGTTCCTTCTACGCCAAAAGCGCCGAAGAAAGGAGCGAAGCGGCAACCAAGGCCTTCCTCAACAGCACGAATCTCAATGTAGGCGCCATAACCATAAGTGTTGTTGATTCCGTCACCGTCAGGATCGTTAATCGTGAATGCCTTCATTACATTGTAGAAGTCATCGGTGGTAACAGGGACTGGAAGACCAAGCCTGTCAAGCCAGTCTTTACGAATCAAAATACCTTCGTTTCGGTCAACTGAACCAGACTGAGAAAGAGCATAAGAGTGACCGCCGAACGAACACATTGAGCGGGCAACATCATCATACATTTTTGAGGTTCGCTCAGGCATAAGAGGATACATGCTGTCTAGGCGGGTGACATAATTCTGGCGGACAAGAACAGAAAGAAGGTCACGGTTAACCATAAAAACATCCGGCAGAGAATTGGTCCGAGCGGCCTCAAGAATCATTTCCTGCTGCTCTTCTTTTCCTGATGGTAAAGGAACAGCCTTTAGGGAAATACCCAGGTCTTTTTCTACGAAGTCGATAAGTTCGCAGCTCTCAGGAAGTGGAGCCGCATCATTAGTGTATGGGCCGTACCAAAGCTCGATTTTGTTAAGTTCACCAATACCCTCAATATCGATTCGCTCACAGGCTGTAAACACCGCAAGAGCCGTTCCTAAAATCAAAAAAGAAGAAATGATTTTTACAAGTTTTTTCATGACTAAATCCTTCTGTCAAGTGTATTCTATATATTATCCTTTAGAATGCAGATAAAAGCAAGATTAAATTGCCTCCAGGGCCTGTTTTAAGTCTGCGATAATGTCTTCTGTAGCTTCGATTCCGCAAGAGAATCGAACCATGTCAGGACCGACACCACAGGCAACAAGTTCCTCATCAGTAAGCTGGCGGTGAGTTGCGCTGGCAGGGTGAAGGACACAGGTGCGGGCATCGGCTACATGAGTTGCAATCATGGCAAGCTTGAGGTTTTTCATAAACTTTTCAGCAGCCTTTCTTCCGCCTTTAACGCCAAAACTTACGACGCCGCAAGTTCCGTTCGGCATATATTTTTGGGCAAGAGCATAGTATTTGTTGTCTTTGAGACCTGGATAATTTACCCAGGCGACATTCTTGTGCTGTGAAAGGAATTCTGCCACAGCCTGACCGTTGGTACAGTGCTGCTTTACCCTGACAGGAAGAGACTCAAGGCCAAGGTTAAGCATATAAGCGTTCATAGGAGACTGAATTGAGCCGAAATCTCGCATGAGCTGGGCAGTGCATTTTGTGATGAAAGCACCTTCCTTGCCGAATTTTGTGGCATAGGTGATTCCGTGGTAGCTCTCGTCCGGTGTGCAAAGCCCCGGGAATTTTTCGCTATGGGCCATCCAGTCGAATTTACCAGAGTCAACGATACAGCCGCCGACTGTCGCATCGTGGCCGTCCATGTATTTTGTGGTCGAGTGAGTTACGATGTCAGCCCCCCATTCAAAAGGGCGGCAATTGATTGGAGTGGCGAAAGTGTTGTCAACGATTAAAGGAACGCCGTTCTTGTGGGCGATTTTTGCCCAGCGCTCGATGTCAAAGATTGTAAGGGCCGGGTTTGCGATTGTCTCGCCGAAAACTGCCTTTGTGTTGGGCTTGAAAGCGGCCTGAATTTCCTCGTCGCTTGCGTCCGGAGAGATGAAAGTAAAATCAACGCCCATTTTTCGCATGGTGACATTGAAAAGGTTGAAGGTGCCGCCGTAAATAGAGCTTGAAGCGACGATGTGGTCTCCGTTCTGGGCAATGTTGAAAGCCGCGAAGAAGTTGGCTGCCTGACCGCTGGAAGTAAGCATTGCGGCGCTTCCCCCTTCAAGGGCGCAGATTTTACCTGCAACCATGTCGTTGGTGGGGTTCTGCAGTCGTGTGTAGAAATATCCTGAGGCTTCAAGGTCAAAGAGCTTTCCCATGTCCTCAGAAGTGTCATATTTGAAAGTTGTAGACTGAATGATTGGAATCATTCGAGATTCACCGTTTTTTGGCGTATAGCCGGCATGAATACATTTTGTAGCGTTTTCCATTTTTTTCCTCAATAGCTTATTTTATGATAAAACGAGAATTTAATAAACCACAGATTACACAGATTGTCGTTTCTGCTCAGCCATTGTGTTTCGTTCCCAGAAAACTCCGTCCTTGTAGCCCTGAATTTCTTTGTTTTCTTCGGCTTGAAGAAGGCGTTTTTGGGCGTAAAGACAATATTCTTCGGAAAATTCCACGCCCACAAAATGACGGCCGAGTTTTTTTGCAACGACACTGGCAGTTCCGCTTCCCAAAAAGGGGTCGAACACGATGTCACCAGGCTTAGAGCTTGCAAGAACGAGCTTTGCATAGAGTTTTTCAGGCTTCTGGGTGGGATGGTCTGTGTTCTCAGGCATTGACCAGAAGGGAACTGAGATGTCGTCCCAGAAATTGCCTGGATGAGTGAGGCGGAAATTTCCTTCGCTGCCTTCTTCCCAGTCTTTGGGCTTGCCGTTTTCTTTGTAAGGCGCGATGACCTTCCGCTTCATTTTGACAGCTTCCACATCAAAGTAGTAATCATGGGGATTTTTGACCGCAAACCAGATGTCTTCCATTGAGTTTTTCCAGTTTGATGAAGCTCCCCTGCCCTTTTCCCGCTGCCAGGTAATCCGGTTGAGGACCGTAAGCTCGCTTTCCACAGCCCGCTGAAGAGAGGAAGTACATTTCCAGTCACCGCAGATATAAAGGGAACCTGTGGGCTTTAATTTTTTACAGACGAGGGGGAACCAGGCGGCAAGATATTCATCGTAGGCTTTTTGAGAACGCTCATTGAAGACTTTGCCCGCAAAATTCTTGGTAAGATTGTAGGGAGGGTCGATGAGGATTAAATCCGCGAACTCGTCAGGTAAAAGAGGAAGAACCTCAAGAAGGTCAGAATTTATCGTTTTGTCGAGAATTTTTTCAACATCAACAGGAACAGAAGCGTCATTTTGGAATGAGCGCAAGTCATTTATAGTGAGAAGTTCTTTTTTAAGGGAAGGAATTTCGTCTTCCGTGAGAACAAGGGTACGGTTTCGAGGGGCCTTTATTTTTTTATCTTTCATCTTTTATTTTCCGAGGGGGCGTTGCGGGGGATTTCCTTCCCCCGCAGAGGGGGTAGCGACCAACGAAGTGGGCGCGAGGGGGAGACTTCCCCCTTTCACTTCTTCTGGATTTTTCTTATGCTCGCCGATAATCTTTTCCATCCAGGTCATATGATACCAGCGGCCGAATTTCGCGGCACAATTTTTGAAGTCGCCGACTTTTCTGAAGCCCATGTGGGAATGAAAATCAACGCTGTTATTGGAAAGATATTCATCTTCCTTTTCGGGATAGGCGATACAGGCATAAAGATTTATGATTCCCATTTTTTTCAGCCCGGACTCAAGAGACTCGTATAAAGAGCGTCCCAGCCCCTGACCATGAAAATCTTTGTCTATGTAAATGCTCAGCTCAACGCTCCACTGATAAGCAGCCCTCTCCTTGAAAGCTGAGGCATAGGCATACCCCAGGATTTTTCCATTGTCCTCAGCGCAGAGATAGGGATATTTTTTGATTGTTTGAGAGATTCGGGATTTAAATTCTGCAGACGAGGGAACCTGGTATTCAAAAGTAATCGCCGTGTTAAGGACATAAGGCTTATATATAGAAAGAAGCGACTCCGCATCGTCGGGAGTAACATTTCGGATTTTAAAATTCATAGGAAGAATTATAAAGAGAAAGGTGAAAGTTGAAAAGTGAAAGATGAAAGTTGAAAAGGGAAAGATGAAAGATGAAAGATGAAAGTTGAAAGATGAAAGATGAAAACGGAAAGTTGAAAGATGTTAGTTGGGGAGATGGAAACGATTGGAGTCGAGGTTGCGGCACAAAGTCGCTTGAGCTTGCTCACCGCAGTGCTTGATTTTCAGTTTTTCGACGAAGGACAGTTTTTAATCCCCCGGGAAAGGCAAAAAAAACGGCCGGAGCCGGGGTTGCGGCACAAAGTCGCTTGAGCTTTGCTCACCTCAGTGATTAACCTTCCCTTCTTCGCCAATGGACAGTTTTTAATCCCCCGGGAAAGGCAAAAAAAAACGGCCGGAGCTGAGGTTCAGAAACAAAGTCGCTTGAGCTTGCTCACCGCGACTTTGATTTCTGGTTCTCGGCGTAAGGCCGTTTTTTTTGTCACTTCCTATTTAATTAAAGACTGTACTTTGCTCCTGCGTTGCTTGAAACGCTGCTCTTTGAAGCAGAGGCAGAGTCAAGTGAGTAAGAATAGCTTACGCTGAATGGCTTAGACGAAGTAGTGCTTGACTTGTTTCCGCCTGAAGAAGAGTCAGAGTTTCCGCTTGCGTAAAGCGTTCCGTAAGTATCCTTGAAGCTGTACTTGATTCCGCTTCCGAAAGTATTGTTCTCGGCGATAATCAGGGCATTTGCACGAACTCCGACTGCATACTGCTGGGCATAGCGTGGATTTGAGGCATCGTAGTAGTTGTTGAACATGTGGAGCCTTGTGTTCCTTACCATTGGAAGACGCTGGCCGCAGTTATAGAAGTAGTTGTGGTGCAGGGTGACGGTTCTCGTTGAGTTAGAGCCGTCTGAGTCGCTTGAACCAATCAGCATGGTCTTGTCGTGATCCTGGAAGCGGTTCCATGAAATCGTGATGTTCTTTACAGAGCCTTTAATGTCGCAGAGACCGTCATAAGTCTGCCATTTTTCGCTACTTGAGCCGCCAGTTTTTACCGTGGTGTAGCCCATAGTGTCCCTGAAGGTACAGTGGTCAATCCAGATGTTGCTTGAAGAGCCCTGGATTACGACTCCGTCCCACTGGGCGTTGTAGCCGTCATTCTTTTCGTGGTGAGGGAATGGATCGTAAGCGTCCTGAATGTTAAGGTTTCTGAGCACGACATTTGAGACGCTTGAAATGTTGAGGGAGCCACCCTTCAAGCCGGAAGAAGAATTTTTTCCCACAATCCAGGTGTTTGAAGCGATGTTAACCTTGATGATGTTTCCGTAGGCTGAGTTACAGGCCCAGAGGAGTTTTCCAAGAGAGCTTGCAGGTGAAGAAGAAGATTTGTCATCAGTTGATGTGGAGCAGCCCTTGGCATAGGCAGTTACGAATGAAGAATAAGAAGAATATTTGCTTGAAGTGTTTGATTTTACCAGAGAATCCAGCTTGCTTGTTGAGCCGCCTGCACTTGAAGGAAGGTAGCCGTCAGAAAGGTCAATCATGCCGTTTACATAGATGATGTAGCCGCCCTTCTTCGCGTAGTTGATAAAGTCTGAGCGGTTTGAAACCGTAACAGTGCTTCCTGGCTTTGAAACGCTTGCAAATCCCACCGGCTTGTCGTTGATTGAAAGAGAGCTGCCAGAAGAAGATGAACCTGACGAAGAGCTTCCAGAAGATGAAGAACCAGAAGAAGACGAGCCTGAGCTTGATGAACCTGAAGAACTTGAAGAGCCGAAGAAGCCGTTATTGTTTCCAAGAGATTCTACATCCCAGCTGCTTGAGTCAGCAGAGAATTTGCCGCTGGTGTTTACTTTTCTGTTCAGAATTACATTTCGGTTTGAGTACTCGGCAGATTTTACGGAACTTGAAAGGGTTCCGATTGAGCTGAGGCGTGAGCCGAATTTTGAAGCGACATTTGAATCCATCTTCCAGCCGATGTACTGCTGATCTCCTGTTCCCATAGCGGCATTTTTTGCAGCCGAGCTTACCCAGCCGCTTCCGCCGAACGAGCAGTTTACTACGGCACCCTGGTTGTAGTAGTTTGAATTTGAGCCCCATGGATTTCGGAAGAGATAGGTTGAGTTTCCGCTTGCGCTGTTGAGCGTACAGTTGAGGAGAACTACGCCCTTTCCCATTGTTGAAGATTTTGTGGCACGGGGAGCCATTACATAGGCCTCGTGAGAAGAAGCAGAAGAATCGTATACAGAAGAAATCGTACATTCCTCGTAGAGGGCGACGATTCCGCTTGATTCCATCCAGATGAAGTCTACATCACCTTCGACCACGCACTTGTAGAACCAGGTTTTTCCTGTTGTGCGCATTGTGTCCTGATGGCCTTTGAAAGCACAGTTGTAGGCGGCGAGGGTTCCCGTTGAGTCAAAGCCCAGGACTTCTGACTGGACATCAGTTTTTCCGTAGGTTGCCCGGCTGTAATCGCTCTGCAATGTGAGGTTTTTAAGGACGACATTGCATGAACCGCTCAGTTCAAGAAGCTCACGGCCTTTTTCTGTTGCCATGTTTGTTCCGTGACCTTTGATTACAGTGTCGCCGTAAGACGAAGTCGCGCCCCGGATTGTGATTGAGGCAGAACCGCTGTAGTTGATGTAGTTCTCGTTGTAAGTTCCCTTTGGAATTACGATTGTGTAGCTTCCAGATGAGCCGACAGCGGCAAGGGCACTCTTGATTGAAGAGTAAGTTCCGCTTTCGCTTGAGCCTTTGTAAAGGGTGATTTTGCTTACAGAAGAAGATGATGAAGACGAGCCTGAGCTTGAAGAAGAGCTTCCAGAAGATGAAGAAGACGATGATGAAGAGCCTGATGAATCTGTTTTAATATAGAAGATATTGATTCCAGAACCAAGGGATTCCAGATAGTAAGTTCCGGCTGAAGGAGCCGAATATGTGTATGCGGCGATTGAAGAAGAAGTCTCCTGTTTTGAGACGACCTCACCTTTTGAGTTGACAAGCGCCAGATAGCGGCCAGAAGCACCTGTGGCAAAAACCGTGACAGTTGCTGAACCTGCAGTCTCAAAGCTGACGCAGCGATAGCTTCCTGCCACACCCGCACCACCAAGGGCAAGAGCCTGCTTGAAAGTCTTTTCCTGAAGGGTTGCAGACGAATAAGGCGTGCTTACTGTTTTTGAGCTTGTGGCGTAAATCGTGTAGTTCCCGCT
This sequence comes from uncultured Treponema sp., assembly GCA_946611835.1. Taxonomy (GTDB): domain Bacteria; phylum Spirochaetota; class Spirochaetia; order Treponematales; family Treponemataceae; genus Treponema_D. The sequence goes on from CAMOEE010000022.1 coordinate 12,781, forward strand.
GGTAACATTTGAAGTGAATGTACCGTGAGAAAGATTGTCGGCATAGAAAGAAGAAATGTCTGAAATTGCCGCCCTGTCAGAAGATTCCAGTGACTGGCTTTGAGCTGGAGACAAGATTTCAGCTTCATTTTCGGCAATGTCAGAACACGAAGCGAAAAACAATGCGGCTGCGGCACACAAAGCGACAGCGCCCTTCCTTAAAAAGACTTTTTTCATTTTGATACCTCAAAACTTTATTAGATAAGAGATTTTTTATTATTACCAAGCACTTTCTTAGCAAAATCTCAAAAATCTCTAATTTAATCTATTGCTTAAATATCCAAAAGTCAATACTTTTTGCATTATTTTGACATTTATAAATTCAATTTTTCAGAAAGTCAGGCATAAAAAAAGCACCCCGCCTCAAAAAGAAGCAGAGTGCCTTTTCAGTTTTCAATTTTCATCTTTCAGTTTTCAACTTTCCGTTTTCAGTTTTCCGTTTTCAATTTTTCTGCTACACTCTCGTTATGAAAAAAGCTCTCATCTGGTTAAAAAAACTGTTCAAAAAAGACATAATGCTCTCGGTTTCGATTTTGGCGGCCCTGATTTCACTTTTCATTACGCCCCCATCTAAAGAACTTCTTCATGACATCAACTGGCGGACTCTGGCCACCCTTTTCATGCTGCTTTCTGTCCTCGAAGGATTTAAGAGTGAGAATATCTTTGAGCCAATCCTGAAAAGGGCGGGAAAACTTTCTTCATTAAAATGGCTTACTGTCTTTCTGGTTTTCGGAGTTTTCTTCACATCGATGTTCGTTACCAACGATGTTTCCCTGATAATTTTCGTGCCTCTCACAATCATCCTGTTCAGGAATGCCCGTCAGGAAAAATTTATTCTGCCTGTGCTCACTTTTGAAAACATTGCCGCAATCAGGGGCTCCCTTTTGACTCCATTCGGAAGTCCCCAGAATCTTTTTTTGTATGCAAAAAGCGGAATCTCAACCCCGGATTTTCTGCTGATGATGTGTCCCCTCTGGATTTTCAGTGCGGGCCTGCTTCTGGTCTTTATTTTTGTTTTGTATGGGAAAGGCAAAAACCACAGATGCGCTAGCCGCGAAAGCGGCGTGTTAATAACTTCCTCTCATGCAAACGATGCGAAAGCGGCGTATTACACAGATGTCACAGATTACGCACATTCAAAAACACACCGCCTGCGAAAAATCATGTACCAGGTCCTTTTTCTGCTTGTTGTTGCTTCCATTGTCACACGCACTCCTTATTATCCAGAGGTGCTGGCAATTGTTTTTGTCACCCTCTTGATTGGGGACAGGAAAATTCTTATAAAAACTGACTATGTTCTTCTTCTCACCTTCCTTTGTTTCTTCACATTTTCTTCTTCGATTTGCAGGCACCCGGCTATTTCGGGCTTCTTGCAGAGGGCTGTGGCCGGGCATGAATACATCTGGAGCATTCTTTTGAGTCAGATAATCTCAAATGTTCCGGCCAGCATAGTACTCTATCCTTTCTCAACGAATTTGAGGGCGCTTTTGTACGGTCTGGACAGTGCAGGACTCTGCTCAATCATCGGAAGTCTTGCCAGCGTGATTAACCTTCGGCTCTACATACGGGAATATCCGGGCAAAGGTTTCGCTTTCATCAAAACTTTCACCTGGATAAGCCTTGCTTTCTTTGCTGCAGTCGTTCTTCCCCAGCTCTGGCTGATAAAAATCACATTATGAAAATTCTTTCATATTAAGCTGAGTCTGGAGACAAAATCACGGGAAGGGAGTAAAATCAGAATGAGGGTGATAATTTTTGCACAAGAAGCGATTTCATTTTTCCATTCTGATTTTTCTCTTTTCAGCCCTTCTTTCACTTTCGGCTCAGAACGAAGTTCGTCTTCCGCCACGAAAGCCCCTGAACAGGCCGGGCGATATGATGAACTTAAACGGCCGGCAAATGCAAAGACGGAGCGGAATTTTTGCCGTAATCGGCGTTAAGGTCGAAGAATTCGGGGAGGAGCTTGCAGTTTCGGTGTATTTTAGCGATGCCCTGGACACAAATTCAGTCAATGCAAAAAAAATTCTTGTAAACGGGGCATATCTTCCTCAAGATTCAGAATTTCTCTTCAACAAAAACCGCAGGATGCTGCGACTTCAAATCGAAAAATCCCTGGCGGGTGAAAAACCATTTTCACTCACAATAAGCTCCCTCAAATCTTTTGACGGCCGAAACCTCATTACCTTTGAAGAAGATAATCTTGAGGCGGGAGCTTTTCCTAAATATCCCATAAAAGCTGGCGATGGCCGCAAGGAGCAAAAATGTCAAGAATCCTCATTATAGAAGACGACAAGGAGCTTTCTCACATTACCGAGCTGGAGCTATGCCATGAAGGATTTTCCGTAAGCACGGCTTTTGATGGCCGGGAAGGATTTGAGAAAATCGAAAGCGAAAATCCTGACCTTGTGCTGCTAGATGTCATGCTTCCACGCTTAAGTGGTCTTGAGATTTTACGAAAGCTCCGCAACGAAAAGAAAAGCGATATTCCCGTGATTCTTGTGACCGCCAGGGGCGAGACTATCGACAAGGTTGACGGCCTGAACAGCGGTGCCGACGACTACATCACGAAGCCTTTTAAAATCGAAGAGCTTCTGGCAAGGATGAATGCCGTTTTAAGAAGGACCAGCAATAATTCAGGCCCAAAATCCCTGCTGCTCAAAAACGGTGGAATTGAGATGATTGCCGACGAAATGAAGGCCAGTATTGATAACAATCCAGTGGAACTCTCAAAAAATGAATTCCTCCTTTTAAAATACTTTTTGGAAAACATCGGGAAGATTCTCAGCCGTGACGAAATCATCAAAAGGGTCTGGGGCGAAGATTACTACATCGAAGAAAACAGCGTCGATGTCTATGTCAGGCATTTGAGGTCAAAATTCGGGGATAAGATAATCAAGACCGTGAGGGGAATGGGCTACATCATGCAGGAGCTTTCTCAATGAAAAAAAAGGGGGCGTTACGGGGGATTCCCCCGTTAGAAAGGGTAGCGAAAAACCGTAGGTTTGTAGCGAGGGAAAGGCTTTTCCCTTCAGTCTCATTTCCTCTTGCACTCCGCTTCATGCTTTTAATTGCAGTCGCAATGCTTTCCCTCTCCCTGATTTTCGTTTTTGCGCTGAGACAGTCCGTTACCAGAAGGCAGACTTCGGAGCTTGAGAAGTGCATTTCCCTTATCGAAGATTCAATTCAAAAGACAGGAAGTGAAGAGCTTTCTTTTTTGCCCCTGCCATACTACATCACTTATACGGTTTATGACTCCCAATCCCGAACCGTGATTTCGACCAACGACAGCCTGCTTCCCCTTCTGGACTCACAGGGAAAAAGCCGCACTTACTTTGAGAAAGATTTTTTTACCGACAGTGATTTGAACATCCGCTACCTCACAAAGAATATTTTTTTTGACGACAAGAAGCTTGTTATCCAGTGTGCATTTGACATTGCCAATGACTCAGCAACGAAAATGCTCTCAGAGCTTCCCCTTCTTGCCCTTTTTTCTCTGATTCCCCTTCTGTTTCTCTCTTTTGCCCTCTCATTTTTGATTTCAAAAAGCACGATTGCGGCCTTCAAAAAACTGCGCGACGACTACGACCGAGAAAAGGCCTTCACCAGCAATGTAAGCCACGAACTGAAAACCCCGATTTCCATAATTGACGGGCACGCAAACCTTTTAAAGCGCTGGGGCAAGGACGACCCAAAGCAGCTCGCCGAGTCGATTGATGCGATTCTGCACGAAACCGAAAGCATGAACAGTATCGTGACGACCTTGCTCGACATGAGCCGGATTGAGAACGGCAAGATTAAAATCGAAAAAACAAGATTCTTTGTGACGAACTTTTTCGTAAGCCTTAAAGAAGAATTCACCACGGTCTACCCGGAAATGAGCTTTGAGATTATTGATGAGGATTTCCTTGAGCTTGAGAGCGACGAGCAGAAACTCCATCAGATTTTCACGGTGATTTTATCCAACAGCATGAAGTTCGCCGGAAGGGATTGCAAAATCAGGCTTAAGGCTAATAAAAACGGCGGAAAAATTGAGCTTTCGGCCAGTGATAACGGAAAAGGATTCAGCGAACAGGTTCTTCCCCATGTTTTTGAAAGATTTTACAAGGGGGATTCATCACACGACAGGAATGTGAGCGGGGCCGGTCTGGGGCTTTCAATCGCAAAAACTCTGGCCCTGGCATTGGGGGCGCAAATCTCGGCAGGGAACAACGGGTATGGTGGAGCGGAAGTCAGAATAACGCTGGGAATATAAATAAGTACAAAAAAAATGCCCCGCATCGAGCACTTCCGTTATTGTGCTCGATTATCGGCAGTCTGGCCAGCGTGATAAATCTAAGGCTTTATATAAAAGAATATCCAGGCAAGGCCTTTGACTTTATCAAAAGCTTCACCTGGATAAGCCTTATTTTCTTCGGAATTGTTGTTTTGCCTCAGCTGTGGCTGATTATTTGTTTTTAAGCAAATCCCGGATTTCTTCCAGCAAAATTGCTTCGTCTGATTTGACGATTGCCGGAGTCTCTTCAGGCTTTGGCTCTTCCTTCTTTTTGAATTTCTCAAAAATCTGGATTACAATGAAGATACAGAAAGCAACGATGATGAAATCAACGACAGTCTGAATGAATGAGCCATATTTGATTTCTGACTCGCCGATTTTTACACTCAGTTCCGCAAAGTTGAGCTTACCAAGGGCAAGACCAATAAGAGGCATAACGATGTCATTCACCAGGCTTGTGACGATTTTGCCGAAGGCACCGCCTATGATAACGCCGACTGCCATGTCAACCACATTGCCCCGGGAAATGAATTTTTTGAATGCGCCAAGTTCTTTTGTGGCGACCGAAAGTCCTTCTTTAATAACAGCCATTTTGTACTCCTTAAAAAACACCGCGTTAGCGGCCTTGCATGGAAGCAAGATATCTGTCAGTTTTTGCCAACGGCAAAAAGTGGGCCGTGATAAAATTACACGGATGTAATTTTATCATGTCTCCTTTATTAAGATATAAAAAAACCGCTTCGGAAATGAAGCGGCATTTCGATTCAAAATTATTTCTTTGATTTAGAATCAGTTGCAGCCAATGCTGTGAGAAGAGCGTAGTTAGCAGCAAGTCGTTTTGACTGTTTTTTGCTGTTAGCACGTGTTGTTTTGTTGCTAACAAGCGGTCGGAATCGTCGTGCAAGTCTCATGGTATTCTCCTTAAAAA
>CAMOEE010000023.1 GCA_946611835.1 uncultured Treponema sp.
GTCCGAGCAAGCTCAGCCTTCTCCGCTCCGTTCGGGTATTTCCGCTACCCCCTCTACGGGGGACACCCCCGTAACGCCCCCGTCAGATGAGGACATCAAAATTGAATATCTTTACCTCGTTACTGAGTCGATTCCTGTCTTTAAGGAAATTGCTGCCAGTCTCATCGGACGAAAATATCTTACTGTGTGTGAATACAAAGAGCCACAGGATGACTTTATGAAGCAGACGGTCGTAACTGAAGACGAAAAAGCCCACTGCTTCCGCCTCAATCTCACCGACAGGGGAACAATAAAGCAGGAGCTTTTGCGCATGGGCTGGCCTGTAAAGGACGATGTTCCCATGATTGACGGTGAGCCCCTGGAAATCAACCTTCGCCAGAAAACTCTTTCCGGCCGTGATTTTGTCCTCCGCCAGTACCAGAAAGAGGCCGCCCAGGCTATTGTCGGCGACAAGGGACCCGGAACAGGATTCGGAACAATCGTTCTTCCCTGTGGAGCCGGAAAAACTATCGTCGGCATGACGGTCATGGATTTGCTCAAAACCAGCACCCTTATTGTCACGACCAACATTTCGGCCGTTCATCAGTGGATTGATGAGCTTGTCGACAAAACAAACCTCACCAGAGATGACATCGCCGAGTACACAGGCGAGAACAAGACGATAAAGCCTGTCACTGTGGCCACCTACCAGATTCTCACATGGCGGCCCGAAAAGGACGGACCTTACCCGCATTTCTCTCTTTTCAGAAAGCGAAACTGGGGTCTTATTGTTTACGACGAGGTTCACACTCTTCCGGCCCCTGTTTTCCGTGTCGCCGCCGAGATTCAGGCAATTCGCCGGGTCGGCCTTACGGCAACTCTTGTCCGCGAAGACGGCTGTGAAGGTCATGTCTTTTCTCTCGTCGGCCCAAAACGCTACGATGTCCCCTGGAAGGATTTGGAAAGCTCAGGCTTTATCGCCACGGCAGAGTGCATTGAAGTCCGCATTGACCTTGGCGAAGAAAAAGAAATCGAATATGCCGTCTCTGATTTACGAAAAAAACACAGGATTGCAAGCGAAAACCCCAAAAAGCCTGAATTCGTCAAAACTCTAGTCGAAAAATCTCCCAATGATAAGATTCTCGTTATCGGTCAGTATCTGAGTCAGCTGGACGAGCTTTCAAAAATGCTTGGCTGCCCCATTATCACAGGAAAAACCCCAAACGAAGAGCGGGACAAAATCTACGCCGACTTCAGGAGCGGGGCAATCCGTGTCCTTGTCGTCAGCAAAGTCGCAAATTTCGCAATTGACTTGCCGGATGCCAGCATGGCTATTCAGGTTAGCGGCACTTTCGGAAGCCGTCAGGAAGAGGCACAGCGGCTTGGCCGAATTTTGCGGCCAAAAGAACGCAAGTCACGCTTTTTCACTCTGATTACCCGGAACACCGTGGAAGAAGAATTCGGCTCGAACAGGCAGAAATTCCTGGCAGAGCAGGGCTACCAGTACAAGCTTATCCGCTGCAAGGAAGCTGGTGAACTGGGCGAGCTTCTTGACGGCGAGACTTTGTGCCTGAGGTAGCAAAAAACTATCTTCTCCTGATTTTCTTAACAATCACCTTTACAATCTCGTCTTTCGTAATCACAAGAAGAGCGATGCCGGCTACTCCATAGCAAATCGCCGTGATTGCGAAAGGAAGACCGAAGCCAATCAGGCGGCCGTGGCCTTCAAAAACTGGCAGGAGAGCCTTTCTCACAAAAAAAGCCGGAATGCAGGCAAGAATCGAAAGAAGAACCAGCTTGAGGGCATAGAAAATCGTTCCCAGGGTGACAGCCTTCACATCAAGGTTTTGATTTTTCTTCAAGAAAATAAAAAGAGCGACTGTGTTCGTGAAGCTTGCGATTGAAAGAGCCAGGGCGATTCCCGCTCCAGTTCCGTCGTTGTGCAAAAGGACCACCGCAAGGGCCAGCGCAATGTTAACCGCAAAACCGATGATTCCTGCGACGGTGGGCGATTTTGTGTTTCCCTGGGCATAGAAAGCCGGCGAGATGATTCGGTTAAGGGCAATAAAGAAAAGACCCGCAATGTGCATCCTGAATGCGACCAGGGTCAGGCGGACAGATTCATCAGTGAATTTTTTTGATTTATAAACCAGAGAGATGATTTCCTGACCGCACAAAAGACTCAGGAATGTAATCGGAATCGAAATTAAAGCCATGATTTTTGCCGCCTGAACGAGCATCTCGTTGAAATCTGACCAGAGCTCTTTTTTTGCAAGTCCGCTCAAGTCAGGCAGGATTACCGTTCCGATAGAGACTGCGAAAATTCCCAGAATAAGTTCCTGCAGCCTGAGTGAATACTGGAGCGAGGAGACGATTCCTGTTCCGGCCTTGCCTGCCAGGGCTGTGGAGACGACATCATTGAGCTGGTAGGCCGCCATTCCGATAATCGTAGGGACAATCAGCTTCATCACGCGGCGTGTTCCGGGATTTGTGAAAGCTTTGCGCAAAGTCGTAAAATGAAATGTCCAGCCGGTTTTGAGAACGAAGGGAAGCTGAAAGAGAGCCTGAATACAGCCGCCTGAAATTACGCCGATGGACATTGCCCGGGCCGCCATTTGTGCTCTGAATTCAGAATCCCCGATGTTTTTTGTGAGAAGCGGCGTGAGAATGTAAGTCGCGGCAATCACGACCGTGTTGAAGAGAACAGGTGTGAAGCCTGACGGTGAAAAAATCTTGACTCCGTTAAGAATTCCCTGAAAAAAGGCAGCTATTGAAATCACCACGAGATATGGAAACATGATTCTTGTGAGAATCGAAGTTTCGGAAAGAAGGGCCTTGTCGCTGTTATCCAAAAAAATGCGTACTATGAGGGGGGTGAGAAGAATTCCCAGGAGAACGACGCAGGTGGTTAAAAAAGTAATCAGCGTTAAGGTTGCGCTCAGAAAATCACGGATGGTCTGCCTGCCCTCGCTTGACTCACTGTCCTCGAGGTAGCCTTTGAAAGTCGGAATAAAAGCCACGGAAATTGCGTTCTCGGCAAAAAGACGGCGGAGAAGGTTGGGAATCATAAAGGCGATTCCGAATGCGTCTGCATATTTTGAGGTTCCTAAAAATGCTGCTTTTGTCATTTCCCGGACAAGACCCAGGATTCGTGAGCATAGCGTAAAAAATGAAAGCGAAAGCCCCGCCGAAAGGAGCGATTTTGTTTTTGACATGAGGCTATTATAGCGATTTGTTTTGGATTATGGTAGAATGAGCCCATGGCAAATACAATTCCTACACGCGACCAGGTTCCAGCAAGTGACAAATGGGACTTATCTACCTTATATAAATCTGACGAAGACTGGGAAAAAGCTCTTTCTTCAATCAAAACGCTCGCAGAAAAAGTTCTTGCTTTTAAGGGCAGACTGGGCGAGTCTTCTGACTCACTTTTGGGCTGCCTTAAGGCCAACGAAGCCCTTGAAAAGGTGATTGAGACTGTCTACAACTACGCTTCCCTCCAGCACACAGCCGATGAAAGTGATGCCGCTTCTCAGGACAGGGAAGGCCGGGCTATGATGGCTTATTCAGAGGCCGAAAGCGCGACTTCTTTCTTTTCGCCGGAGCTTATGGCAATCCCTGACGAAAAACTCTCTTCATGGATGAATCTCCCGGAATTCGCAGACTACAAAATCTTCCTTCAAAAAGAGCTTCATCACAAGCCCTATATTCTGAGCGAAAAAGAAGAGCGAATCCTTTCCTTGCAGGCCGAAAGTTCTGAGACGGCACAAAAGACATTCTCTTTGCTCACAAATGTTGACCTTCACTTTGAAAGCGTTAAGTCTAATGGCGAGGAAAAACCCCTCACTCAGAGCACTTTCTCAACCTTCCTTCATAATCCTGACAGGGCCGTCCGGGAACAGGCTTACAAGAATTTCTACAAAGCTTTCGTTCAGCACGAGAACACGATTGCTTCTCTTTATGCGGGCAGCGTCAATCAGGATGTTTTTGCCGCCCGTGCCCGTGGCTACAAATCTTCCCTCGAAGCAGCCCTTTACTCAAACAAGGTTCCGGAGAGCGTTTACCGGAACCTTATCGACACTGTTCACAAGAATCTTCCGACCTTGCACAAGTATTATTCACTCCGAAAAAAGATTCTGGGCGTGAGCGAGCTCAGGCACTACGATGTCTATGTTCCTCTGGTAAAGAATGTGGAGACAAAAACAAGCTATGATGAGGCTGTTGAAATCTGCCGCAATGCGCTTTCACCGCTGGGGAAATCTTACACCGACATCCTTTGTGGCGGCCTTAAAGGAGGCTGGGTTGACCGCTATGAGAACAAGGGCAAAAGGAGCGGGGCTTTTTCTTCCGGGGCATACACAGGCTACCCCTACATTCTCCTCAACTACAAGGATGATGTAATCCGTGATGTCTTCACTATGGCCCACGAGGGCGGTCACTCAATGCATTCCTATTATTCAAAGACCAGCAATCCCTTCATGTGCTACGACTACACGATTTTTGAGGCCGAGGTTGCTTCAACCTTCAATGAGGAACTAGTCTTCGAATACTTGTTAAAAGAAGCAAAAACAGCTGACATGAAGGCTTATCTCCTTTCAATGCGGGCTGATGACATTCTTGCGACCCTTCACCGCCAGACCATGTTCGCCGAATTTGAGCTTAAGACACATGAACTTGTCGAAAACGGAACTCCCCTTTCGGCTTCTGTCCTGCGAAAAACTTATCGGGAGCTTCTGGAGCAATATTTTGGCCCTGAAATGCACTTCGAGCCGGAATCTGACATGGAAGGCCTTAGAATCCCGCACTTCTACAACGCATTCTATGTCTACAAGTATGCAACAGGAATTTCAGCGGCTCTTGCCCTGGCCAAACGAGTCACACAGGGTGGGGAAAAAGAGAGGGAGGACTACTTTAAGTTCCTGAAGAGCGGTGGAAGCCGTTACCCAATCGAAAGCCTCAAAGTCGCCGGAGTGGATATGAGTTCAAGCGAGCCAATCCAGGCTGCGTTAGACACTTTTGCAGAACTTGTGGCGGAATTGGAAAAAATCTAAAAGGGAAGCGGAAAACTGGAACTTGCTGACGATGGTTTTCCGCTTTCAGTTTTCCACTTTCCACTTTTTTAAACTTTTTCGTGAATTCTGCCGATACTTGTGTTAGAATATTGTATATGTTTAAAAAGAGGCGGTCATGAATAAATCTGAGTTTTACGAATTTTTCAAGAAAGTACCAAAGGCTGAGCTTCATATTCATATCGAAGCCGTCATGAGCCGCGACACAATCAAAAAACTCTACCTCAAAAAGAACGGAGTTGAATTTTCTGACTCAGAGATTAAAAAACTTTTTTCTTATTCTGACCTCAATGGATTTATCGCCGCCTTCCTCAAAGTTCAGGATTTATTCACTTCCGTCTCTGATTTCGACCTCATTTTTGACGACCTTAAGAACTACCTCCTGCGCAACGGTGTCACTCACTGCGAGGCATTCTTTGCTCCGTCGGCCTTTATAAAAAAAGGCTTCGACTACGGCGAGATGACGAAAAATTTCGAGAAAAACCTCAAAAAAATCAAAAAAGAGACCGGAATCACGGTCTGGCTTTTGGGCGATGTTTCCCGCACTTTCGGCCTGGAGAATGCCGAGAACAATTACAAAATGTTCAAAGAGCATCCCTTTGAGGGCTTCATCGGAATCGGTTTGGGAGGGGCTGAGTCAAAAGGCCCTTCAAAGGACTTCGGACCTGTCTTTGAAAAGGCACTTGCCGACAATTACCATGCCGTTGCCCATGCTGGTGAGGATGTGGGGCCTGAGTCAATCTGGGATGCCCTTAAAATCTGTCATGCCCAGCGAATCGGACACGGAATCACATCGGTTCAGGATTCCGACCTTGTCAAATACATCAGTGAAAACAAAATCCCGGTTGAAGTCTGCCCGACCAGCAATGTCTTCACAAAAAAATATGTCAAGAAAATGGCTGAGCATCCTGTCCGGGAAATGTTTGACAAGGGAATTCCGGTTACAATCGCAACCGACGACCCGATTTTCTTCGGTGCCGAGCTTCTGGACGAATACTGGAACCTCTACTCAAAACTTCACTTCTCAAAGGCCGAACTCAAAAAAATCATCATCAACAGCTTCGACGATTCCTTCCTTAGCGACAGCGAAAAAGCCAAATTCAAGAATCTCGTAGAAGTAAACTGGAAGTAAACTTGGCCGCAATTTCTGATTTTCTTAAAATTCCAAAAATCGACTCCTGCAAGCACCTTTCTTCCGGCATGAAATATGATTCTTTCACCCAGTGGGCCGGATTTTTGCTTCCCGGTTATGACGAACTAAAGAGCCGCCCGGCTGGTTCCGTGCAGGATCTGGCAATCCGAAAAGACTTCAATCTTTACACGCAGACAAGAATTTCTTCTGCCCATGACATCCTTCTTTTGTTTTGCCATGCAGTTTCAGAAAGCATATCCGATGGAATCAAGCTTTTGAATGGAACGGTCAATGTGGATTTCCTTTCAAAATGCAAAAATGCTACGGAATTCCTTGATGTGGTAAAAAAGATTTGCGAAAAATATGCCGACAAAATCACAGTCCGGCCATTTTTGGGAATTGATACCAGCAATGAGAACAATCTTCCGCTCGCTGAAATGCTTTTGGAAAGCGGTCTTTTTGGCGGAATTGAGCTTTACGGAACAAAATTTATCGAAATGCCCGAAAAATTCCTGTCACTGTTCAGGACTTCACGCCGCATGAACATCGATTCGAGAATTTGCTGCCTTGGCTTTCATTTTATAAAGTCCCGTGAGGAAATCTTTGAAATCCTCGACAACTTAAAGCCGACCCTGCTTTTAAACCCGAATATGGCGGTCAATAACGAGAGCCTTGGAATAATCAAAAACTCAAAGCTCTCTCCTGAAATCGTCGCATTCGGAAAAAATACAGGAATAAAAGTTGAATTCAGCCCGGCACCAGGACTTTCGGGCAACAAGGACAGAGAAAAGAATCTGGTCATCCGTGATTTTGCAGAAAATGGAATCCCGCTGAAACTTTGCACCGAGGACCCCCTGCATCTGGGCAAGTCAATCTCCGAGTTTGCCTCTGACCTCTGTAACGAGGGCGTCTTCAGCGTGGAAGAAATAGGGACGATTTTAAAAATATAGGGAGCCGGTCGCCGAAGGCGAAGAAACTCACGAGGTGAGTTTCTAGGCGAGTCTCGGTGAAGGCTGAGCCTGAACCGCGCGTCGCACGCCAGCGTAGCGCCACACCCCCTTCTACAGGGGCTTTGCCCCCGTACCCCCACAGCTTACTTCAAGTACACCATCAATAACATTATATCCGAATTGCGGATTCCTGAAATTCGGCTTGCCTGCCCCAGAGTGAGCGGGCGGACGGCCTCAAGCTTCTGCCGGCTTTCACCTGAGAGGGCCGGGATTTTTGAGTAGTCGAAATCGGCCGGGATATGGAAATGCTCCATTTTGTGCATTTTGGCCACCCTGGCATCCTGCTTTTCGATGTAGTACTTGTATTTTGCGTCTTCCTGGGCAATTTCCCAAACGATTGGGCTGAATCCAGGATTTTCGGCTTTGGCATCTTTTAGCAAAAGTTCCGTGGCTTCCTCAACCTGTTCGTACTTGAGCTTTGTCGCATTAAACTGAGCCTCGCTTTTGATTCCGACCTTGAATGCCTTTTCGGAAAGACGGCGGTCGGCCGTGTCGTGGCGCAGTTTTAAGCGGTATTCTGCCCTGGCCGTGAACATGCGGTAAGGCTCTTTTGTTCCCAAAGTTACAAGGTCATCAATCAGAACGCCGATGTAGGCTTCGTCCCGGCCCAAAATAAGTGGTTCCCAGTCCGGGATCGTGTGAAAATTTTCCTTTCCCTGTTCTTTCTGGAAATTTTCAAGAAGAGTGTTCACAGCGTGAGTTTCTTTTTCGGAAATTTCTGCAAAATGCCTGATTTCTTCGAGGGTAAAGTGTGATTTGAAGGCGAAGGCTTTTGGTTCGGCACTGGCAGGAACCTGTCCCATTCCAGAGTGAGAGGGACACAAGTCCCCGCAAAGCTCCTTATGAGCACGGGCGTAAAGGGCGGCGTTGATTCCGGCGACCAGGCCCTGTCCTGCCGCCTCTTCGTAGCCAGAGGTTCCGTTAATCTGACCGGCGTTAAAAAGTCCCGCCACCCTTTTTGTCTCCAGTGAAGGGAAAAGCTGGGTCGGCTCAACATAATCATATTCTACGGCGTAACCAGGGCGGGCAACATGGCAGTTCTCAAAGCCCGGAAGTGTGCGCAGAAAAGAATCCTGAACTTCTTCAGGCAGGCTCGAAGAAAGACCGTTGAGGTAAATTTCGTCTGTGGCAAGGCTTTCCGGCTCCACGAAAAGCTGGTGCCTCTCCCTTTCTGCGAACCGCATTACCTTGTCTTCGATTGAAGGGCAGTAGCGGGGACCGATTCCGTGGATTTTGCCAGAATACAAGGGCGAGCGGCCGATGTTTTCCCGGATAATTTCATGGGTCTTTGCGTTGGTGTAAACCAGGTGGCAGGGAACCTGTGGGCGGTCAACGCTTTCGTTTTCAAATGAGAAAGGAACGATTGTCTCGTCTCCGGCCTGAATCTCAAGCTGAGAGAAGTCGATTGTGTGACGCAGGATTCGCGGGGGGGTGCCTGTCTTCAGGCGGCCTGTCGTAAAGCCCAGCCGGTTTAGGCTCTGTGTGAGCCCGAAAGCCGCCTGCTCTCCAATGCGGCCGCAGGGAGCGTCATATTCGCCGATAAAGATTCGGCCTCCTAAAAAAGTGCCTGTCGTAAGGACGACCGAGCGGACTGGAATCAATCTTCCCCGCTCAGTGACGAGGGCCGTGAGTTTCTGCCTTTTGCCGGATTTTGCGGCTTCTGAAAGAATGTCTTTTTCTGTGAATTCGCCCGGAATCTGGCCTGACTGGGAACTTTCTGCCGGGGGAAGGGGAGTGTCGCTTTCGGTTGTGAGCAAATCAACGACAGTGTCCATTAATGTGTAAAGGTTTGGCGTTGTCTCGACTGTCTGTCGGGCAAGGCTTGAATAAAGGAGCTTGTCTGCCTGACTTCGTGGAGCCTGAACCGCAGGACCACGGCTTTTGTTGAGCATCCTGAACTGAATCATAGATTTGTCGATGAGCTTACCCATTTCGCCGCCAAGAGCGTCAATTTCCCGGACGATGTTTCCCTTTGCGATACCGCCTATTGAAGGGTTGCAGCTCATTCGTGCGATTGAGTCAATTGTCTGAGTAATAAGAAGGGTTTTGAGTCCCATTCGTGCTGATGCAAGGGCAGCCTCGATTCCGGCATGTCCACCGCCAACGACAGCTACATCATAAAAATCATAAAATCCAGCCATAGTGAGAAGATTATAGTGAAAAAAAAGAAAAGTGAAAATGGAAAACTGAAAGATGAAAACGGAAAACTGAAAGTTGAAAACGGAAAACTGAAAGATGAAAGATGAAAGTTGAAAACGGCCGAGCCATGTTGTCCTCCGTGTCATCCATGTCCTCCTTGCCTCTGTGTACTCTGTGAGAAATTTTCTATATAATAACGCTATGTCTTTACGAAAAATCTTTCTTCTGATTACAGTATCCCTCTTTGTGGGGCTTTTCACTTCTTGCGGTAAAAATCTTGGCTACAGCGTGCTTTTGTGGAGTAATTCCGAGCATGAGATTATGGATGGCACTCTTTTGAAGGTTCATATCCGCTCCAACATTTCTCAGGTTTATGTCGTTTCGATTCCTGGCAGCAAGGAAAAATTCGAGATTCCCCTCTGGCAGGCAACTGAGCCTGAAAGCAAAAGCAAGGCCCTTCGTCAGCAGAAAAGGTTTTCTGAATTCGAGCACACTTATGCCAGCGTAAAACTCGACGGCCTTCCAATCCGCTCGGATGCCGTGAACACTTCAAAACAGGTTTACCGCTTGCGGGAGGGCGAAATTATCCGCTGTCTCTATCGCGGTTCAGGAGCCGCCGTAACCAACGGTAAAGGCAATATGGAAGGTGAGTGGCTTCGTGTCCTCACCGGAACCGGTACAATCGGCTGGTGCTTCTCGCATAATCTCTCGCTTTTTCAAACGGAAGCTTTCGATGTGGCGAGCGTAAAACAAGATTCTCCTGTCGCAAAAGAAGATTCCCGGGACAAGTCAAAGAATGACTCGGCGATTATCCGTGCCCTCCTTGCAAAAAAATGGTATCCGGAGAGCTTTGCAAACATGATTAAGGTCGGCCGAATCGATGTTAACCGCATGAACCCTAATCTTGGTTTCTCTTTCGGAATCAATATCGAAGAAAACTCTGAGTCTGCTTTTGCAGGAACTGCCGTTCTCAACACCGAAAATACGGTGGCTTCGTGGACTTACACTGACATCGTAAAAAAAGCCGAAAAGGAATATGAATTCAAGGGAGCTAATCTCAAGATGTCTGTCCGCGGGGCCGGCTCAGACACAATGATCCTTCAGTTCATGGAAAAGGGCAGGACAAAAAATGAAACCCTGGTTGCTCTAAATGACAATATCGAGGAACTGATTGACAGGGAACTTGAACGGCGACAGAACGAGCTGAAGAGAATCGCAAAGGCAGGTCCTGTTTTCCAAAGCTCGAATTACGGCACCATAAAATTCAACAACGAGAATTCCGTGACATGGAGCAATTACAGACTTTTGCAGCCCGGCATAATCTCAAACAAAGCTCTTGGTTCTGTCACGGTCACTCTGGACTATTTTATCGCTGGCTCCCTCAAATCTTCTTATGACGGCGTAATCACAATGCACTTTATGGGCATGGAAGACGGCGTAAACTTCCTTTACAAGCTCACTGACAAAGGCCTGCGCCTGGAAGACGCTTCAAAGGCCCCGGTTAAGGACGGCGTGGTGACAGCCCGCAGCGCAAGCCCGATGATTTTGTTTTTCGAGAAAAAATAGCATTGAAAATTATTTTTATGCGTTATAATAAAATGAGGAGTTTATATGAAAAAAGTCAGAGTCAATTTTTTAGCCGGCATTTTTAAATACCTTCTTGTAACTACTATACTTTTGATAGGGGGGGGGCGGCTGTTCACAATTTGAATCAGGTGGCACAGGTTCGGTCATATTCCGTGCGGCTGTCGGTACAGAAGAAGGCCTTGTCTGCGACCTTTCCCTTAAAGGCGGATTCGAGGCCGAACAAACTTTCACTGTAAAAGACGGCACAAGCCTTACTTTTGACAATATCCCAGTAGGTGCAGAAATCTGGGCTGAGGCCGTCGCATACACTATCGATTCTGCGTCTTCTGAAAAAACTATTCTTTATCGTGGCAAATCAGACAAAATCATCATAAAGGAAGGGGAGAATCCACTTTCCCTGACACTAAAAAAACTTTACCAGCAGAAAATAAATGTCACCGTCATAAGTGCAGATGACGGAATCGAACTTACTCAGACAGAAGAAGACTCAAAAATTACCTTCACAGCAAAAACAGACAGTTCTCAATCATTCATCTGGAGCATTGACGGCGAAGTTCAGCCGGAGACAAGCGGCACATTTGTCCTTGTAACAAGCGGACTGAGCGAAGGAACATACATAATCGAAGTTGTAAGTGGCAGTCAATCTGCGGCTGTAGCCGTAAAAATCGGGGAGTAGAAAATGAAAAATCTTAAAAAAAATGCATTTAGTCTTTTGGCGGGGCTTTTCCTGCTTTTTTCATGTGATGATTTTACGGAAGACACTGCCGGCGAAAACTCTGTCCTGCCCAACGACGGAAGAGCTTATATTTGCGTAAGGGAAGCAGGCTCTTCAAAATCTGTGAGAACGGCACTTCCTTCATTTTCCGAAGACGGCATTGCTGATTTTACATTCACAATCAAAGGAAAAAAGACCAGTGATAGCGGCCCGGAAGAAGTCCTTGGCTCTTTCGACACTCTTTCTGACCTTAAAGGCGCAACAATCGCCCTTGAGTCTGGTACATGGAACTTCACCCTCACGGCAGAAAAAGACGGAACTGTGCTTAGCGGAAAACTTGAAAACAAAGAAATTTCTGCAGCCTCTAATCCCAATCAGCTTTCATTCGAGCTTTCATGGGATAAAAGTACGCTAGAAGGCGAGGGAAGCCTGTCATTCTCATTAGATTTTTCAAAGGCTTCCAATTCCACTTCCGTTCAGTGTGCGACTGGCCAGCTTTTGAAGTACGACAGCGAGTCAGGTTCAGAGACAGAGTTGCCGGATTATCCCGAAACAGAACTTTCAATACTTGACGCAGATGATAAGCCTTTATTCAAGGCTGTCTACGAACTGAGCGCCATCGATGCCGGAAATTACAGAATCAAAATCCGCCTTTACGCAGATTCAGAAAAAAAGAATCTGATTATCACCTGGCCGGAGCTGGCAATCATTACAGGCGGTCAGAAAAGCTCTGCAAGCCGTGAATGCAACAGCCTCAACGAAGTCTATTCAATCACATACAACAATCCACTCGCAGCTGTCCCCGTAGACGGCTCAAGCCTGCAGGAAGCCTACACCCGTTATTCAGGCGATATTGTCCTCCATGACCTGGAAAAGGAAGGCTATACCTTTGAAGGCTGGTTCGACAATGAAGATTGCAGCGGAGAGGCGCTTGAGGTCATTGCTGGCGGAAGCACGGGGGATAAGATTCTTTGGGCTAAGCTGCTGATACCAGATATATATGTCTCAGCTTCAGCTACGGAAGATGGTGTAGGAAGTGAAGCACACCCATTCAAGGACCTTAATTCCGCCCTTGAATTAATTTCAGATTCAAACACCGATTACACAATTCACATTGATGGTGAGATTACAGGTTCACAGAAAATCGCTTCAAATAATTCCAGCAGCGACATCAAGGCAAAAACTATCACTCTTTGCGGAATTGATGAAAATGCAAAGCTTGTCGGCAACGAGACTTCATCTGTCCTTACAATCAGTACAGCAGTTCCTGTTATAATCAAAAATCTTACAATTACTGGTGGACATGGCTCCAGCGATAATCAGGGAACAAAAGGCGGTGGTCTTTTGGTTGAAGGCTACTCTGAGTGGGCTGACACATCTGCAACTGTCACGATTGAAGATGGCGTAAAAATTACAGGCAACAAGGCTGAATATGGTGCAGGTGTCTACCTTGCGGCAGGAACGCTTTATATGAACGGCGGTGAGATTTCTGAAAATACTGCGACAGGAGATTCTGGAAGCTGGGGTGGCGGTGTATATGTCGGCTCAGATGCAGTTAGTGCAAAATTCATTATGAGCGGTGGCCTCATCGCTGGTAATAAAGCACTTTCTACAGCTTCTTTTTATAATGCTGCGGGCGGTGGCGTTTACATCAACAGCGAATCTGCAATGTATATGAGCGGAAATGCAGTAATTGGTAACAAAGATGCTGAAGAAACTGCTACGAGCTCAGAATCCTCAAATACTGCAAATGTCGGTGGCGGCATTTATGTTTCAGGCAGCAATGCTAATTTGTATCTCGGATATTCATATGAAGATGACGCACTTGTTGAAAAAGAACTTGGCGGAGGCATTTACTACAACTGGGCAAGCAGTACTGAAAGTTATTCTACGGATCCTCATGGTTCTGCTGGTGGTGTATACCTTGCTTCTGGTAGTAATTCGGCTCATGGAAGTCTTTATATGAAAAGCGGAAACATAACCTATAACGCTGCTGAGCGCTATGGTGGTGGCCTTTATTCAAATGAAGGAACATTCGAAATGGGCGGCGGAATCGTAAGTGCTAATACTGCTCAAACTTATGGAAGTGGTCTTTATGCTAATGACGGAACATTCAGCATGAGCGGAAGTGCAATTATTTCTGTCGAAAACGATGTCTACCTTAGTGACTGCATAATTACTATTACAGGCGAACTCACTGGAACAAGTCCTGTAGCGACAATCACACCAGACACTTACACCGCGGAAACAACAATCCTTGAAGTTTCATCCGATGCTGGGACAACGCTTGCGGCGGAATACGAAAAGTTTGCGATTATTCCACTGGATGATGATAATACTTTGACTGTCTGGAATCTTACATCTGAAGGAATACTTAACAAGTTGGATAGTATTTCTTCAGAAGATGAACTCAGGCTTGCAGCGTCATTACTCACGAATGGAAAAACTGTTGAACTTGATGTTACGGGTAATATCCAGATTTCTAAGAATTTCGCTGTTCCTGAAGGTGCAATTCTTAAGCTTAACCGTGCCAGCGATTATAAAGATGTTCTCATCGCTCCTTATGATGATATTGTAATCGGTTCTGAAACAAGTGGAAAATTGATTCTTGATGGAGGATATGATGGAACAGACAGTGGAATTAGTTCTGAAGGACCTCTTGCAGGCGGGTTTACTGGTGCTGTTTATTATAATGTTATCTTCCAGAATAATTTTAACAAAGGAAGTACAGAAGCCGGGCTTCCTTATGGCTACTCTGGAAGGGGTGGTGCAGTTTCTGCATGGAATTCTACCAGTGGAAGTGCAAAAAATCTTCGGATGTATAATTGTACGATAAATAATTGTAAGGCTTTGTATGGCGGAGCATTATTTATTTCAGGCGGTGCGCAGGATTCTGGTAAACTTGCAGACGGCTTGGTTAATGTCACAATCAGCAATTGTGTCGCAACTGTACAAGGTGGTGCAATCTACCGTGATGAAATGCTGTCTGAAAGCACAATAAAATTGAATGGATGCACCATAACAGGCTGTACAGCAGGAAACGGTTCTGGATCAGGAAATATATTTTATATTAAAGCATTCTCTAATAATTTTGTTGAGCACACATGTCATTTATATGTTGATGGTTCCTTGCTTAAGGATGTTGGAAGAGACAGCAGTCCTTATGTTGCTGACAA
Source organism: uncultured Treponema sp. (assembly GCA_946611835.1). Classification (GTDB taxonomy): domain Bacteria; phylum Spirochaetota; class Spirochaetia; order Treponematales; family Treponemataceae; genus Treponema_D. The sequence continues at coordinate 14,808 of CAMOEE010000023.1, forward strand.
ATTAACTTATGGAAATAAAACTTCTCCTGATTCTGTGGGCGACATTGTATTCAGCGACGGCTCTGCAGTAGCCTACAGTGAAGATTTAACTTTGACTTCTGCCCAGCAAGCTGCGGCTGTTGCTGTAATTTACTATATTGGAAGTTCTTCACCTGATACCTCTACTATTGAAGGACGATTATTCAGTCAGTTAGGAGTGAAAAAGCTTGGTGTTGGCTTAAAAAATTCAAGCAGCATAGAGACCACGGATGAAAAACGATTTCAGTGGGCTACAGAAGAATCTTATTTGTATTCAAATTCTGTTTCAGTTAGCGGAATCAGTTATGCTTTTGATACGAGTTCTGGTATTACAGGTGCATGGAGTAATAATACAGAGTATATTGTATTCACAAGTGGTTCTGATTTTGATGGAAGTGATAACTTTGCGGCAATAAAAACAGCATTAGGTACAAATGACGATACTGGTGTGACTGGTAGGTATCCTGCCTGGGACTGGATAAACAGTTACACAACTTATGCAGACAATCTTTCAGAAACTGCGTACTCAAGCGGCTGGTACATGCCGACAATGCCTGAAATCTGTCCTCTTATGAATAATATTGAAGTGATTAATTCAGCACTTCTAAAAGCTGGCGGAACTGCTATTGATGATGCATGGTTTGTTACATCAAATTATGATGGAAGTATTTCTGCAGCTTGGCAGGGGACAATTCTTAGTAATAAGTATGCGAAAGAAGATTACGATGTACTTGCTGTCAGAGTATTCGAGTAAGCAAAACTGCTTCCACGAAAGCTGGCACGGGGGAAACATTCCCCCTTCTTTAATAAAATTAGGAGATGATTATGAAAAAAGCCCTTCTTGCATTATTTGCAGACTCGTTCCTGTTTTTTGGATGCAATAATATAACTGACAGCTCAAGTGTGGCTCCTTACGTCCCGAATGACGGCAAAGCTTATCTTTGTGTCACACAGACTTCTTTGGATGTGGCGGGGCGTACGGTTCTCCCTTCTATTGATGAAAGTTCTGTTGCTGATTTTAATTTTAAGCTTGTGGGCGAGTACAGAGGAGAAGAAAAAATTCTCGGTTCATTTGAAAATCTTTCCGAACTCAGTACGGCAGCAATTGCTGTTGACTCAGGAATCTGGGATTTCTCGCTCTTTGCAGAAAAAGCCGGAACTATGCTCAAAGGCACTATTTCCCAAAAAGTTATTTCTTCTGGTTCGAATGAACTTTCATTTTCGCTTGTTTGGGACGAAACAAATCTCTCAGGAAAAGGAAATCTTTCTTTTACGCTTGATTTTTCCGGGGCGGTAAATGCAGCTTCTGTTTCGCTCGCAACCGGTGAACTTTTGAAATATGACCCAAAAACGGCAGAAGAGACTGCAATCTCTGATTATTCTGAGATTGTAATTTCTTGTGCAGAAAACAAAGCTTCCTACGCATTGAGCGATGTCGCAGCTGGAATTTACCGGGTAAAGATTTGCCTTTATGCTGATTCAGAAAAGAAGAACTTGATTAACACCTGGCGGGAACTTGCAATTGTCACGGGTGGTCAGGAAAGCATCGCAGACCGTCTGCTTTCAAGCCTAAACGAACTCTATACAATCACTTACGAGAACATGGATGGTGCATCGGTCGTTGGTGACGGCAGTTTGCAGGAAAATTATACTCGATTCTCAGAAGAAATCCTGCTGCCGAAACTTACAAAAACAGGCTGGGCTTTTTCTGGTTGGTTTACAGATTCTACTTTCAGTGGAAATCCTGTCATTAGCATTCCAAGCGGAAGCACAGGCAACAGGCAATTCTTTGCAAAATGGACTTCGGCAAGCATAACTGAAGTCACGGTTTCTCAAGAAAATGACCTTAATCTGACTTATGACGATGCAACCCTCACATTCACTGTAAGCGGAGGAAGCGGACTTTACACATGGAGCTTGGACGGAGTCGTACAGAGCGCAAGTGGCACGAAATACACTATTGATACGACAGACCTCGTTAGCGGAACTTATGTTGTTACAGTAGACTGTGGCGGATTGAGTGCAACGGCAAGTGTAAAAATCACTGTGAATTAGGGCAAAGTATAAACATAAGTTATTTTTCGGGGAATGGAAGCACGGAAAACAATTTGCGACAGTCAAAAGAACAATGGCTAAAATAGAATCGCACCTAATCCCTCCCTTATTCCTTATTCTCCGTTTTTCTGATATTCTCTTATACCTATGGCATTCGTTCAGTTCTCACAGGTCAGCCTTGCTTTCGGCGACCGCGATATTCTTAAAAATGTTTCTGTAAATCTCCAGGCGGGCAGCAAGGCGGCTCTCACCGGAGCAAACGGAACTGGAAAATCAACCCTGATTAAAGTCATGGCAGGTCTCGTCACTCCCGATGACGGAAGCCGCTCAGTCTCAAAAGATGCCCGCATAGCCTATCTTCCCCAGAGCGGACTCACCCATCATGGTTGCACTTTGCGCCAAGAAGCTGACAAGGCCTTTGATTTTGGCTACAAACTTCAGGAAGAGCTGGACAAAATCGGCGACGACCTGAAAGCGGGCAAAGGAAATCAAAATGCCCTTCTTGAACGCCACGATGCAATCCTTACAGAACTTGAAAACACTGGCTGGAACCGCCGCAGCGTGCTTGCCGAACAGATTTTACTTGGCCTTGGATTCTCCCACGATGACCTAGAAAAAAAATGCGAGGAATTCTCCGGCGGCTGGCAGATGAGAATCGCCCTTGGAAAGGCCCTCATGGTAAATCCCGACATTCTTCTCCTTGACGAACCTACAAACTACCTTGACATCGAGGCCAGGGAATGGCTCGAAAAGTTCCTCAACAATTTTTCAGGCGGATTTTTGCTCGTAAGCCACGACCGCTACTTTCTCGACCACACGATTAACGAAGTCTACGAGCTTTTCAACGGCGACCTTCACCGATACGCCGGGAATTTCTCTCACTACGAAAAAGTGAGGGAAGTAGAGCTTGAAACCCTCATAAAAGAATACGAAAAACAGCAGGAAGAAATCCGCCACCTGCAGGAATTCATCGACCGCTTCGGGGCAAAGGCCACGAAGGCGGCTCAGGCTCAGGAAAGGCAGAAAATGCTGGATAAAATCCTTGAGCACGAAATCGTAATCCCCGAAAACCTCAAAAA
>CAMOEE010000024.1 GCA_946611835.1 uncultured Treponema sp.
ACTGCTTGTAGTAGTCAAGGCCGCACTCACCGACAGCGATTACATTCGGCAGCTTGAGACCGTCCTCAATTGTCTGAATCCAGTCTTTGCCTGGGTTCATTACTTCGACAGGAGCGACACCTACGGCATGATAGACGCCAGGAATCGCCTTGATGTTGGGATAGACTTTCTTGAAGTCGTGGAGACTGTTGTTTATGCTTACGATTCGCGTGACTCCGGCAAGTTTTGCCTTCTGAATAACGCGTAACTGTTCAATCGGGTCCTCGTAGATGAGCCCGATGTGGGCGTGAGTATCAAAAAACTGCATGGCTTTCTTCCAAATTAAGAGGTGATAAAAAATCCCCGCCGAAGCGAAGACTTACTATGAGTCTTGGGTGATTAAACCCTTTTTTAATTTCTGTCGATAATAATAACAGAGAAAGTCTCAGCTGTCAAATTGATATGTTCAAATTTGTACGGTGTTTGACACGGATTCCGAGAATATGATATATTTTTAGGAATTATCAGAAAATAAATTTTTCGCCAGAATTTGGAGATCTAAAAATTGGCAAGAACAAGACGTTATAAAAAAATTGAAAAAAATATGGTCTCATCCCTTCTGCATGGATTGCAGAGTCTTGGCAATGGAATTGGTCGATTTTTTGTAAAGGCTTTTCGAGTGTGCGATTCAAAGCTCACTATTATGATTGTTCCACACTCACAGAGCAAGGTAATCAACTTCCGTACAAATGTTTTTGCGCTGGCTTTCGGTATCATCCTTGTTGCAGGAATCGTTTCTTCTTTCATCTACTTCAAAAAACAGGATTCGGGCATGCGCGAAGAGCTTGCCCGCTCAATGAAAGAAAACAGAGACTTGCACGCCAGCTTCGACGAGCTTCGTGATGAGAATAACAATGTTCTTCAGACTGCAAAAAGATTCAAATCTTCTCTCTCACAGACACTTTCCCTCCTTGGAATCAACCAGTCTTCAACTGTCTCAAAAGCATCTGTCTCAGACAGCGACTTAAATTCACTTTTCGACACTCAGGATACGGTCGCAGGTTCCACAAAAGAAGCTTCTGACATGCGTCAGCTTTCTTCTTATCTGGAGAGCGCAATTCAGCCGATTGAGCAGATTGGTAAAATGCTCGAAAGCCAGGAAACACTTTTCGCCGACATTCCTAACATCTGGCCTGTCCGTGGCGGTATTGGTCATGTCTCTCAGCCATTCGGCCAGACAACCCATCCAATCACAGGCAACTGGTACATTCACAAGGGCCTCGACATCTCTACATGGCGAAGCGGCGACCCAATCGTTGCGACTGCAAACGGTCAGGTAGTAACTGTGGCTTATGACTCAGGCTTTGGTAACTATGTTATCATCAAGCACAAGCACGGAATCTACACCCGCTACTGCCACATGGCATCAACGAGGGTCAAAAAAGGTCAGTTTGTCTCTCAGCGGGATGTAATCGGCTATATCGGCAGCACTGGTATTTCAACAGGTCCTCACCTTCACTACGAAGTTCACATCGGTTCTGATGTAGTAGATCCTGCAAAATATGTAAACATCAAAGTTGCAAAGTAAATATGGGATTTTTAACTGACGATATTTCAATCAACACAATAATCGGTTTAGGCTCTGCTGTTTCCGGCGATGTTCATGCAAACGGTTTTATCCGCGTGGACGGCGACATTGACGGCAACCTGGAGTCAACCGGGAATATCATCATTGGTGACAAGGCCCGAATCAACGGAAGTATCACGGCTCTTTCAACGGTCGTTGGCGGCATAGTCCTTGGTGATATCTACGCTCCAAACGGAATCAAACTGCTCTCATCATCAGCTGTAATCGGAAATATCTCAACCCGAAAGCTGGAAATCGAAGAAAATGTCATTTTCCATGGTCATTGTATCGCACTCAAAAACGAAGAAGAATTCAATCAGGCGGCGGAACAGTTCTCTAACAAGATGAGCATTCGCAGCAAGGCGATTTAATGGCGGATATTCAGTCAATCAACACGCAGCCAAGCACTCAGTCACTTTATTTTGCGGCGACACAGGCAGCAAGTCAGCAGCAGGCTCGGCAAGCGCAAAAGACTGAAAAAAAAGAAAAATCTGCCTTTGCTACTGCATTTGAAAAAAGAAGGGAAGAAGAGAGTCTTGTTTCTGAAGGGCTTCCTGTGGAACTTGCGGGAATGAGCGAGGATGAGGCTGTCGTTTTCCTTAAAGATGCCATGGATATTGCGGGTGACGAGCTTAAGGCAAAGCAAGACCTGGCCTCAATGGAAAAATATCGCAAAAAAGTCAGCCAGTTTATGAAATATATTGTAAAAATCAATTATAATTTCATAACGACTCGTGAACAAAAAAGGCTGAGAAATGGAAGGGTTTTTAATCCATTGTATCAGGTGCAGGTAATTGACCAGAAGTTGAACCAGCTTGCAAGCGAAATGCTGATTCTTCATGGTGCGAATCTGAAACTTCTTGCAAAAGTAGAGGAAATTCAGGGTTTGATAATTGACCTGATGGCTGAGTAAGGGCAAAAAAGGAGAATTACAAAAATGAGTGACATTTTTGAACAGGATATAAGCGAAAACGAAGAGGACATCTCAAAACTTGAAGATGCTGACTTCAGAGTCTATGAGGACGAGGGGAACGAGCATTTTGTTTACCCAAAAATCCTTTATCTTGCTCGTCTTGAATATTCCAGCGAGGGCGTTTATGTAAGCGTTCCGGATAAATTCGAGGAATTGAAAGGCGGCGACAGAATTATAATTCCGACCCGCTATGGAAAGGACATGGCCCTTGTTCTTGGGCGGACAAAACACCCTGTGGGATTAAAGCCCAGTGACATCGTAAAAATCGAGCGCAAGGTGAATGATTCGGATATCGAAAAATTCAAAGAGCTTGCCGAAAAAGAAGCCGATGCTTTCAAAATCTTCAAGGAAAAGGTTGTTGAGCATGGCCTTGATATGAAGCTTGTTGCGGTCCACTTCCTTCTCGAAGAATCAAAGGCCCTCTTCTTCTTCTCAAGCGAAAATCGTGTTGATTTCCGTGAGCTGGTCAAAGACTTGGTCAGCGTCTTTAAAATGCGCATCGAATTGCGACAGATTGGCGTTAGAGACGAAAGCCGGATTACGGGAGGTCTTGGTGTTTGCGGCCGGCCTTATTGCTGCCACTCAATCCGTGACAAGCTTCCCCCGGTTTCAATTAAAATGGCCAAGGAACAGAATCTTTCCCTTAATTCAACCAAGATTTCAGGTCAGTGCGGTCGTCTTTTGTGCTGCTTGAGCTACGAATACAACTGGTATGCTGAGGCCCGCAAAAAGCTTCCAAGCGAAGGATTGCACATCTTTTATGATGGTACAAACTTCAGAATCATCGATGTGAACCCAATCAAAGAAATTGTGCGTATGTTGAGTGAAGACGGAAGATTGCTTGAAATTCCTGCCAGCCGCTTCCACAAAGAGAACGGAAAGTGGAGCGTTAAGTAATCACTACAATCAGTTCATCAGATTTTTGTGTGAATTCGCCGTGATTTAAATCGCCGTAGAAGGTGAATTTTGTGAATCCAACTTCTTTTGCGTATTGCTCAATCTGATTTTTTGTAAGGAGCATGACCGGGGCGTTTTCTGTGACTACCAGATGCTTTCCGTTGCCGGTTTCCAGCTCCTGATACATAAGTTTCTTGCCGTCAGAGCTGATTTTGATTTGTGAGAACAATTTTACCCTTATGCTTTCACGGACAGGAAGGCTTATCGAAGAGTCTGTATCGTATTTTTCAAAATTTGGAAGCCTTATGACCAGTTTGCCATCTTGAGCCAGAAGCTGCTTGCAGTCATAAAAAAGCTTGGACATGAGGGTAGTGTCGTGGGTGTAAATTATCCGGTCGTTTGGTATTGTGATTATATTATAGAAATTCTTGCCCAAAAAACGGCACATTTCCAGGCTGGACATCTGGAAAAATCGAAGTGACATGAGTTGTGTGCGGCGTTTCCGGTTTGCAGATTCGAGCAGGGAAGAGACTGTTTCGAGGCCTGTGACATCAGCATTGCCCTTTGCAAGGTAATGCTCGAATGTTCCGGAACCGCAGCCTATGCTCAGGTATTTTATTGGTGAAACGAAGTCCTTTGTTTCTTCTGCATAGAATTTTTTTAATTCATCACTTGCAGGATAAAGCTCGTCATAATATTCTGCGATATTTTCTAGAAGTTCCATATTTTAATGATAAGACCGAATCGCCGAAAATGCAAAAAAAACTTAGCGGAATTTTTAAAAAAGCATAAATTCTTGTAAAAAAAGTGTTTAGACACTACAATGGACACATGGGCTTTTTGCGGTCACTTAAAGAATTTTTAGAATCAATTTTTTTGAGTTCCTCTCCAGAAGTAAAAAAGCGAATAGAAATGCGCAAGATTGAGGCAGAGCTTAAGATTCTTCCATCGCAGATTTTTAAGAATGGCCTTTTGCAGCCAAATTTCGCAGAGCTTATCAGGGTTCTTTATGAAAATTCAAAACCTCTGGATACAATTCTTTCTAATACAATAAATTCCGAAGATATTCAGAGGAACGGCCGTTTTGAGTATGAGCTTATAGCCACAGGTTTCGATTCCGAGTCGCAGGAAAAACTTGAGAGCCTGGAATACGAGAATCGCAAACAGGTAATAATGGAGTCCAACACTCCCGTAAACAAGCAGATTGAGCTTCAAAGACGCACGATGGATTCCGTTCTAAAGCAGCTGAACGCTCCGGGTTTCGCTAAAATTGACGAAACCCTTTCTTCGCTCAAGCAGCTGGCCGATATCTGCCACTTCAACTACATGAACATTATTCATCTCTTTGATCAGAATTTTGATGGAATTGCCCTTGGAACGGTGGTTTCTGTAGCACCGAGTGCAATCGCAAATCATCTGCAGGATTTGTACTATCTTACTGGTAATTTCCGCATTGATGTGGCCGAAGAACATGCGATTCTTGCTTTAAGGCAGATCCTTGCAGGCCGCAAGCTCACCGATGACGAAAAGGACAGCATCTCACACAATCTTAAAAAGATTAATTCGGTTTTCGTGAATTACCTCACTTCAGATGTAATGAAGAAAATCATCATGCTGGGCCGCACGGATAACAATGTTTCTTTCCAGTTTGCCACCTATCGCTCAAATTCCCTCAAAAATTTCATTGAGTTCATGCAGAAACGTTTTGCTTCTGATTCTGAGCGCATAAAAGGCGAGGTAAAGGACTACACGGTTTCATTCGAGATAAAAGAACTCTTCGGTGACAGGCCTCTTGAAAATGCCAATGTTTATAACGGTGAGCTTAACGAATTCTTGCGGGTAAATACACCATATTCCTTTGTCTGGATTACTCCGGTTCAGGTTTTAAAGACTTTCATGTCAACTTTCATCACGGCGAATGTAAAATCAGTCCTGAACAATATTGTTATCGAAGGATTCTTCAATAATCAGAGTTACAAGGCTGACTTCTCTTCAACGATTTATGCCGTAAATGAAATTCCAAATTTAATCGAAGAATTTGAAAAGACATTTGCGAGGGGCGGCAAAAATGACGAGGCTGAGCTTAGGGGCCTTGTTCGTGACAGCCGGACAAATACGGATTTCCTAAAAAAAGTCGGTTCTATGGTCGATAATATAAACAATCAGGCTCATCGGTTGATTCAGGAGGCCTCAAAAGTTTTGTATGAATTGTACATACAGATTGGAGAGCTTATTCTTGATGCAAAAAAATCAAAGTCTGATATGGTTTCTAATATTAAGGTGCTTCTTACATCGGCCCGTAATCACGACGGAGCTGGAATGATTGAACAACAGTATGAAAACTGGAAGCTCTTCCTTAAAATTATGAAGAATTATGCGATTATCGGGGAAATAGAACAGGGGCATGAGTAGCGAAATTGCAGAGACCGTTAATAACGGCAACATACAGGAGCTAATCTCAGATTACGAAAAAAGGATATACGATCTTCAGCAACTTCTTGAAGTATCCCGCTCTCTTTGTTCTACCCTTGAATTTTCAACTTTGGTCGAGTCAATCCTTTATACATGTATGGGGCAGTTCCATGTTCTCGGAGCCGGAATTTTTGTCTTAAATGCCCTCGATGCGGATTCTTTTCATCTTGATTCGAACTACAACGGAATTGACCTGAACGCAAACGTTTCTTATGTAATTCCAATGACTAATCCTGTGGTTTCTTTGCTCGAAACCAGCAATAAAGTCTATACTGTCGCAGAGCTTGTTGATAATCTTCCAGAGGGAACCGATCTTAACATGATTACTACGCTCAAGCCGTCTCTTGTAGTTCCCCTTGTTCAGCATAATCATTTGAACGGAATCCTTTTACTGGGTGAGAGAATTACGCTTGCTGATGATGCCAGCTACTCTGATTACGAAAAGAATCAAATTTCAGTAATTGCTTCACTTGCTTCTGTTGCAATTAACAATGCGGCTCTTCTTGAACGCTCATCTACAGACATGATGACGCATCTTAAGCTCAAATATTTCTTTTACAATGTGCTCGCAGACAAGCTTGATACTGCCCTCACAAATTCAGGCCGGCTTTCGGTTATCATGTTTGATATCGATTTTTTCAAGCGTTTTAATGATACTTATGGTCATGCGTGCGGTGACTATGTTTTGCAGACCGTCGCAAAAATCATTAAGTCCAGCATCAGGGCACAGGACATGGCTTCCCGTTATGGCGGTGAGGAATTTACGGTTTTGCTCAACGAAACGAACACAGAAGATGCGATGATTGTCGCTGAGCGTATCCGAAGCAAGGTCGAGCAGTTTGATTTTTGCTATGAAGACCAGCATGTCAAAGTTACGATTTCTCTTGGTGTTTCAACATTTGATATTCAGGTAAATCCGGTCAGTTCACCAAAGCTTCTTGTGGATCAGGCTGACCAGGCTCTTTATGTGTCAAAACGAAGCGGACGAAATCGTGTAACCTTTGCAGACCCGAAGTTGATTTCAGAAGTGAAGTTGGATAACTAGATTGAACATTTTACGAAAACCTTTCAATTATTCTTTTTTTAATGCGACTGTTATTCTCATCATAGCGAATGTGGCCATTCATTTTCTCCTGCCAGTTTTGGGCATCAACAAAAATGTTTTTGGACTGAGCGTGGCGGGCTTCGGATATTATCACTACTACTGGCAGATTTTTACATACATGTTCATTCATGGTGATATCAGCCATCTTTTCTTCAATATGCTTGCCCTGCTGATTTTCGGAATCAACATAGAGAAGACGCTTGGCTCAAAAGAATTTCTTCTTATGTACTTTTTGATTGGAGTCTTGAGCGGTTTGTTCTCCCTGGGCGTTTACTATGGCTTTGGAAGATTTCTTATGATGAACGGAATCCGGCCGTGGACTTTCGGCATTAACTTGATTGGTGCCAGCGGTGCGATTTACGGGCTTCTTTTTGCCTATGCGGTTCTTTTTCCTCGTTCGATTATTTACATCTGGGGTTTGATTCCTGTTCCGGCTCCCCTGATGGTTCTCGGTTATGCGATAATCGAATTTGTAAGTCAGTTTGTCGGTTCAAGCAATGTCGCTCACATGACTCATTTGGCTGGTTTTGCCTTTGCATGGCTTTATTTTGTAGTTCGTATGGGAGTTCATCCTTTAAGAATATGGAAAGACGCTTACAGAAGATAGTTTTTATCCTGCTCGTGACGCTTTTTCTCCCATTGTTTGCCCAGGATGTCAGCCAGGAGAGAATGGTTCGTTTTGCCCTTTGGGCGGCGACTGAAGCTTATCCCGGTCTTGAATCATCCGGAAAGACAGCTCTGGAACTACCGGCAAAGAAAATCAGGGAACTTTCGCCTTTCGTAATTTCAGGAATGGTTTATGGCTGGAAATTTGACTATGTTCCTTATGACAAGGCTCGTGGAGTAGCTGAATATTTTGAGTTTACTCCAGTCCATGAGCTGACCGAAGACGAAATCAAGCTGATAAATTATACAAAACCATGGATAGAGGATTCCCGCCTTAATTGCTGGGTAGAATATCGACGCACTGACCAGCAGGTTTACGCCTTCAAATCCTGGCAGTCAGTTCAGTTCCCAAAGATTCAGGGCACGGGTTATGCAAAGCTTTCAGAGGGCTTTGACGGCCTGCAAAAAGCCTTTTCTGAAGCCCTGAAACTTGCCGTTCGTAATTACGAGCGCAAGTGGATTAAGACAAAGCCAAAAGAAATCAGCGGAACTGTATTGTTGAGAGAGCCTCCGAAAATTGGTGTGGATGCCGGCAGATACAAAGTTTCCCTTGATTTTTTTATGGAAACGGATAAAATATTAGAGTATAAGACTTTTTGAATGAGTTATCGTGGCTTTTTTAATCGGTCTTATATTTAATTGAATAAAGTACATGAAGCGTTACAGTTTGTAACATATACCAAGGAGGTTATTATGAAGAAGTTTATAGCTATTTTTGTGGCTCTTTTTTGTTTCGCAGGTTTGTCTTTTGCAGATGAAATCGACGATTTGACAAAAGATAAGACTGACTTAATGAAAACTCAGCGAATTTCTCCTGAGGATCAGCACACAACAAACAGAACTGCAAAAGTCTATATTGACTACACACCGCTCACTGACGAGGCTCACCTCTATTATGAGTGTATGGCCGTGTCATTTGATCAGGGCGATGCTCAGGATACAGCTATTGCCTGCCTTCAGGATTTCCAGAAGCAGTATCAGTATTTCAACTACAAACAGTTGCGAAAGCCTGATATCAAATACTTCAAAGACGACAAAAACATTAAGTGGGCACGATATCACACTTATGTACAGTTCACACGCTAAGTGCTCAACCCGCTGATGCAATGAGCCAGTTCATAAGAGCTGGCTCAAATTTTTTATAAAAAATAAAGAGAAAAAAATGGATATTCAAAACATCATCAAAAATCTTCATCCACTTGAAATCAAAGTTCTTCTAAACTACACATCAAAAGACGAATTAACATCAGAAAAGCTCCAGAAAGAGCTGGAATACAAAGAAGGCCATGCAAATCAGGCTTTTTCTTGGCTTGGCGGCAAGGAGCTTCTTTCTGTCGTAAGCAAGACACCGCATACTTTCTATGAAATCACTGACTTGGGCCGCTCTTATGCAAAAGACGGAATCCCGGAAGTCCGAATCATCAACTTTGTAAAAGAAAATGGCGCAAAACTTTTGCCGGAAATCGCCGCTGGCACCGGCCTGGAGCAGAAGGATGTAGGCTCAGCTTTCGGTGCTCTTTCTAAGTCTGGTGTTCTCAAAATGAATGCAGAAAAAAAGGCTGAGTATTCAGGAGCCGAAACGCCTGCAAACATCAAAATCGCAAGTGAATTGTTTGAGCGAGCCGCAAAAGCAGAAAATGGTCAGCTCGACAACGCTTCTTTGAATGCTGAAGAGCAAAAGGTCATCACAAACTACGCAAAAAAACGAGGTGCTGCCGACTCACCATTCAAAATTATTGAGCGAGAGACTGTCGTTTACAAACTCGAAGCTGCCGCCACTGATGTTGTCGCAGCCCTTAAAAAAGCCGGAATCACAGGCGAAGAGCTTGGTGCCGTCACTCCGCAGATGCTCGCTTCTGGCGAATGGAAGAATGGCACCTTCCGTGGTTACAATATCGCAATTCCGCCGGCACGAATCATTCCTGGCCGCACAAATCCTTATGTTCAGTTTCTGGAGCATGTTAAGGACAAGCTTTGCTCGCTTGGCTTCCAGGAATTCGACGGTCCGCTCGTAGAGACAGAATTCTGGAACGGTGACGCTCTCTTCATGCCACAGTTCCATGCTGCCCGCGACATCCACGATGTTTACCGAATCAAAAACCCGACTCATGCAAAAGAAATCGAAGAGCCCTGGCTTTCAAATGTAGCTAACACCCACAAAAACGGCGGCAACACAGGAAGCCGTGGATGGAACTACAACTTTGACCATGAATTCACCCGCCGTCTGGTATTGCGCTCACAGGGCACAGTCCTTTCAGCTCATCAGCTTCACAAGGCAGAAATCCCGGGCAAATACTTCGGTATCGCACGATGTTTCCGCTACGACAAAGTTGACGCAACTCACTTGAGCGACTTCTATCAGACAGAGGGAATCGTTCTTGGAGAAGATGTAAACCTTCGCACGCTGCTCGGCTTCCTTGAGATGTTCGCAAAGGAAATCGCAGGTGCAACTGAGGTCAAATATGTTCCAGGCTACTTCCCGTTCACGGAGCCATCTGTCGAAGTTCATATTAAACACCCTGTTTTGGGCTGGTTTGAGCTTGGCGGTGCCGGAATCTTCCGACCGGAAGTCACTAAATCAATGGGCGTAGATGTTCCTGTTCTTGCCTGGGGTATGGGTATTGACCGAATGGCCCTTATGGCACTCGGCTTGAACGACCTTCGTGAACTCTTCAGCGAAAACATTGAAGAGGTACGTTTGAGAAAAGCGAAATTTTAATCAAGGAACGATAAAAAAAAAGAGGCCGGAGTCGGGGTTCCAAAACAAACTCGCCTGAGCTTTGCTCACTGCGATGTTTGATTTTGGGTTCCCGACGGAAGGCCTCTTTTTTTGTCGTTTATTGGTTAAATATTACACCTTGAACTTGTTTACCTCATTGGTGAGGGCGTCTATGCTGTTCTTTGTGTCGGCGGTCAGATTGTTGACGGTGGTTACGGCCTCGGTGATTTGGTCGGCACCGGCTGCCATTTCGTTCATTCCGCCATGAATCTCCTGTGTAATTGTAGACATATTTTTTGCTTCTTGTGTAATCTGATTGCTGCCTTCAAGCATTTCGACGGAGCTTTTCTGAACCTTCTGTGTGATGTCCCGCAGCGTGTTGATTGACGAAAGAACGTTTTTGCTGTTTGCGCTTTGTTCTTCCATCGTTCTGCGGATTGAATGTTCCTGCTGGGAAACCGTGTTGACTTCTTTTTCGATTAAGACGAACTTTTCAACGACATCTTTTGAAAAATCCGTGACCACTTTGATTGAGCTGGTAATCTTTCGCAGGGCTGCTTCAATCGTTTTTGTCTGAGCTGAAGAAGACTCCGCAAGTTTTCGAACCTCGTCAGCAACGACAGCAAATCCTTTTCCTGTTTCGCCGGCGTGAGCAGCCTCGATTGCCGCATTCATTGCCAGAAGGTTTGTCTCGCTTGCAATGTTCTGAATTACACCGCTGATTTCCATGAGGCTTCGTGATTCATCAGCGACTTCCTGAATTGCATTGGTGATTTTGTCGAGAGCCGTTTTTCCTGATTCGGAAGTTTCGGTGAGGTGATTGATATTGTCGGCGTTACGAATCAAGGTGGTGGTTGCCACTTCCATGTTCTGGATAAGTTCGTTGATTGCTGCGCTTGATTCATTGATGTTTGAGGCCTGCTCGTTGATAAGCGAGTTGAGCCGTGTGATTCCGTGTGAAATCTGCTCCATTGTGCTGCTTGTCTCGGTGACGCTTGCAGACTGGTTTACGGTCTGGGAGTTGATGCTCTTGATATTTGCAGAAATCTCGTTGATTGCAGAAGCCGTTTCGGTCATGTTTGAAGAAAGATTGACGCTGACATCTCCGAGTTTTGAAGACTGATTCTGAACAAGTGCGACAAGCTTGCGGATTTTTGCGAAAGTCTCGTTGAAGTAGTCTGCCATTGAGCCAATTTCATCTTTTGAAGAAATGCTGATTGTGCGGGTCAAATCGCCCTCGCCTTCAGAAATGTCTTTGAGAATCTTTGTAAATTCTTTGATAGGGGTAACAATCTTTTTAGCGATGATAATTCCGATTATGACAAGAAGAATTGTTGCTATGACTCCAATTATGATTGAGCGAAGCATCAATAATTTTGCTTCCCTGCTGATGTCTGCAACTGTTTCTGTGAGGAGATTTGTTAGATTCTCTACGAAACTGTCGACCATCTCGGAAATTTCTTCGGCGTAAGGGTCGAATTTTTCCATGAACTTGTTGCCTTCGTCCGGACCATATTCGATATAGGCTGCCGCCATCTGTTTTCCCATTTCGTAGTAGCCGTCGAAGGCTTTTGACATGGATTCCAGTTCTGCAACTTTTTCATTTTCCCCATGATTTCTATAAAAATTTTTGAATTCTTCAACTATTGCCTTGAATTCTTTTGCATGCTCGGCGGCTTCTGTGTAACCATCGTCATATCCTTCGGCACCCCGAGTTGCGGAAATGTCGGTGAGCCACTGCTGAACCTGGATTACATGAAGCTGTAAGTCTTTTGCTTTGAGAGTGTTGGGAAGAATCTCGTTCTGCACTTTGCTTGAATGTGAGCTGAATTCTCTGGAACTCGTAATGATAATTGCGGAAATTGCCACAATAACCAGAATTGCGATTATGTATCCGCTAAAAATCTTCTGGAACAGGCTGATGCCTTTCTTTTCTGATTTCATAAATGTACCTCGAGCCTAAATTATAATATAAAAATAAACTTGAAGCGAAATTTTATTCAAATATAACAAAAAATTATATTATTATATTTTGCCAGTTTTTTATCAAAAGAAGACAGCCTTCCTTTACCGAAATTGAGGCATTTTTTCCCGGGAGAACTTCATTGCTGATTCCGTACTGGTAGTTTTGCTTGATTTCGGCGTTTTCGAGCGGGTATTTTGCATTTTTGATTGTGATTCCGCTTGCAAGGCCTGTGATATTAAGCAGAGAAAAGTATGAGTATTTATCTGAGACTTGGACTTCGTCTTTGGCGACAATATGCATTTCTGAATAATCGTCGAGCATGAGGGCTTTAAAGCCTTCTTCATGGCATTTTACGAGCATGTAAAGATTTCCTAGCCCGTGATCGAGGCGGGCACCGATCATTCCTATGAAAAGAAAATCTTTGAATCCACGATTGATGGCTGTTTTGAGGGCAAAAACTGAATCGGTGTCGTCTTTTTCACGGGGGAGGGCAATCGTTTCAATTGTTGAATGGGGATTTTTGTGAGAATCAAAGTCTCCGACAATCAGGTTTGGTGTGATTTTTAGTTTTTTAAGGTGATTTAATCCGCCGTCACATGCAATGATAAAATCATCATCATGCAGGAAGCGGCGGATTTGTTTGTAATTTTTGATGGGGGCAGCCCCGATGATTACACAGCGCATTTTGCGAGGACTTTGTTAAACCGGTGCGCCTGAGCTTTCGTCTTCGGCTGGTGATGTGCTGGCTGGAGCACTTTCTGCCTGGGATGAATCAGCTTTTTCGCTTTTTTTGGTCTTTTTTCCGATTCCAAAGAGCGCTTTCTTTTCTTTTTTGGTCTTTCCGTTTTCCGGATTGCCTTCCCGCTTGATTTTGAAGTCGAAAAGAGTTTTTGATTCAGTTTGAGTTTTTGTTGAAGACTCTTTGTTTTCGACCGTTTTAGGCTCTTGTTTTACGGCCTTTCTTTTTTTGCGGCCAAAAGTGAAGGGAAGCATAACAATCAGACCGATTGCGAAGGAAATGATTACTGTCATAAAAACAGGAACATCTTTGAAGGTGTGGAAGATGAATGTGATATCGCATTTATTGTCGAGGTTCACGCCTGCGAAAATCGTTACGAGAATCAGCAAGATGATAGTTCCGATAAGTTTTACTGGCATTTTTAAGCTCCTTTTGAATTTCTCTGTAAACTTCGTACTCTCTGTGAGGAATTTATATTATTTCCCCTCTAAAAGTATTGCCGTTTAAGCCTGTTATTTTAACTTTAACGAAGGTTCCTATCAATTTTTTGTCGGCCTTGAAAGCTACCCTTTCGTTCTGCTCGGTTTTGCCCAGAAGTTCCGATTCGTCGTGGCGGGAAACTATGTCGCAGAGGACTTCGATTGTCTCGCCAATTCGCTTTGACATGACCTCGGTAGTATGTTTTGACTGCAAGTCGATTACTTTCTGCAGGCGGGCCTTTTTTTCTTCGACTGGAATCTGGTTTTCGTATTTTGCGGCCGGCGTTCCTTCCCGCGGATTGTAGAAATACATGAAGCTGGACTCAAATTTGACTTCTTCCATGAGTGAAAGGATATCCTTAAACTGTTCTTCGCTTTCGCCCGGGAAGCCTACCATCAAATCCGTGACAAGCTGGCAGCCTGGAAGATTCTCTCGCAATTTTTTTGCAAGAGTGATGAATTCTTCGCGGGTGTTCTTGCGGTTCATGCGTTTTAAGATTTCGTTGTTTCCGTGCTGGGCGGCGATGTGGAAGCCCCGGCAAATATGAGGATTGTTTTTGATTACTTCGATAAGCTCGTCTGAGAAATCGTTGGGATTTGAGGACTCGAAGCGCACCCACTTAATAGAAGATTTGGTCTCGTCGATGTGACGGCAGATTTTTTCGAGAAGCTGGGGGAAGGTGGTTCCGTCCTCGCCCCTGTAAGCGTTTACATTCTGGCCGAGAAGGGTGATTTCCTTGACATTTGCCTTGGTGAGAAAGTCGATTTCGGCTAAGATTTGGTCAAGGCGGCGGCTGATTTCCCGGCCACGGACATAAGGAACGATACAGTAGGTGCAGAAGTTATTGCAGCCGTGCATGATTGGAACGAATGTTGAAAAAGCTCCCTGCTCGTAAGAAACAGGTGCGAAAGTGTAGGTCTCTTCGTCCTTGATTTTGAAGGGCTTGTTGCCGTTTTCCACGGCCTGAATGATTTCGCCGAATTTGTATTTTCCGAATGTTCCGACGACATAATCGACGACAGGGTATTGTTTTTTGAGGTCGTCCAGAAGTCGCTGTGCCATGCAGCCCATGACCACAAGCGTGAGAGGCAGGGCTCCATTCTGTTTGTAGAATTCAGCGGCATATTTCATGTCTTCGAGACGAATCTTTGAGTTCAAGTCGCCCATGCGGATTTTTTTTACGCCTTCAAAATAGCCCAGACGGCCCAAAATGCGCTGCTCGGCACTTCCACGGACAGAGCATGTATTGATGATAACGAGATTTGCTTCTTCTGGATGTTCGGCCTTTTCCCAGGAGCGGGAAATCAAAAGCTGTTCGACGCTAGCCGACTCTGCGATATTCATTTCGCAGCCATAAGTTTCAAAGAAATATTTCATGAAGATTCCTGAAAAAAAGCGTTAGGGACTGTAGGGGCGGCGAAGCCGTTGCCGCAGGCAATGAAACCCCGAAAGGCCCGACCGTGCGAAGCACGGTAACGCCCATATTATCTTATTTTAGAAGAAAATTCTACCTATCTGACGACTTCCTCATTTCTGATAGTTGATAAGAAAGTTATGAACAGGCTCGTACCAGTTTGCGGCTTTTTCGCCTTCAAGAAGATATTGCTCAAAAGTAGCCCGGATATGCTCTCGAACCTGATAAGCTTCTTCCGCAGAAAAGCCCTCTGGATTTACAAAAAGCTGGCTGATAAATTTGCGGGCATCGTCAGCCCGTATCCATTCCGGAAAATTTGCGACTACAAGATAAAGTGCCGCCGGAATACAGTTGACCGAGTGCTGCTTTACATAAAGAACGGTTTCGGTAATTTCAATCGCTCCATTGTAAACTTCCTCGCCCCAAAGACGCTTTTCTGTCTCTGTGAAATCTTCCGTACCAAAAATGTGACGGTAAAAACCGAAAGCAAGAAAAACTGTGGCAACATGAAGGCTCGGAACGCAGAGAAAATGCGGGTCTAGGGCGTGAATCTGCCTGAACTCTCGCATTTCTTTGTATTTGGGGCGGTCGGTCGTAGTGAGACGGAAATGATAAATCTTACCGCAGCATTGATAAAGCTTTCGGAAACGGAGCATCCATTGCTTTGTAAGCCGACTTGCGTGCCAGAATCCGAATTTTTTGACCAGCATGGCAAGCGGCCGCACCCAGAGATTTATGAAATCAAGATAGACTTTGACTTTTTCAGGCGTAAAGGGAATTTTTTTGTCGAGAGGGTGGTCTACATGGACTACCGGGATATGCAGGATATGGAATTTCTCAAAATACTGAAGGAAGAAAAATTCCTTGAGAATCGTGGCAAAGCACTTGAAATTCGTGATAAAACTCGGTGGCCCGAAAAGCACGCCAGCATAAGCGACGAGGGGATTGAATGATTTGAGAGGCTTGTTGTTGTAAATTCTTGGTTTCATGGAATGATAGAGTAGAATAGCAGAAAAATTGGGAAAAGGCTAGATTGGGGAAGGAATTGCTTGAAATGTGTAGAATAAGATGTATAATAATATGTAGAGGTGAGATTATGGTTGCATTCGAGCGAAAAGAAATAATTTCAGCGACACAGCTTGTTAGGCAGTTTTCTACATTTTTAACAGAACTCTCAAATCATACCTTAAATAAAATTGCAATTGTCCGCAATAATGAAATGGAGGCCGTGGTTTTACCAGTCACAGAATATGAAAGATTGGTCACAAGTGCAAAACAAGCTTCTCAAAAGTCAGTTAAAGATTTTTTCGGTACGCTGGATTCTGAATCAGCTGCCCAGATGGAAGAGGCTGTCAAGGAATGTCGCAAGGTCGATTTGAATGAATGGTAAGTTGATCGACACAAATGTCATAATCCGCTTTTTTAAGGGTGAAACAGAACTGTTTTCTCTTTTTGATGATATGGAACAACTTTATGTTTCTTCAATCAGTGTCGGGGAATTAATGTACGGTGCGGAGCTATCTAAAAAATCAGATTTTAACCGGCAAAATTACTTTTGTTTTTGCCAGCAGATGAAAATCTTGCAGCCAGATTTGGAAGTTGCCAAGATGTACGGAAAAATAAAGTCAAATCTAAAAGCAAAAGGTCGCCCAATTCCTGAAAATGACATCTGGATTGCCGCCACTGCCCTTGCCGCCGATTTAGAGCTTGTGACCGCAGACAGTGATTTTGAGAATGTCAGCGGTCTGTGTATGGTGAAGATGTAGGTATGCAGGCAAGTCCAAGGCAATACTCAGGCGAATTCGTACTCACAAGCAATGGTAACATCGATTTTGGTGAAATTTCACCTGAGATTGCGAGTCTCATTAAGCGACAGACTGGCAAAATCCGTTTGAGAATCGGAAAGCAAGTCAATGGCGAAAAGGACAATTATGGGGAAGCGCATATAAATCGAGAAACAAGATTAAAACAAATGAATTCTATTGGCTATACTGATGCTCGAGACGCCGCCGAAGACATATCAATGAATTATGATGAAATCTACGAAAATGGGATTGGACTTCTTCTTCGTAATACAAACAATGCTACCGCCTATATTTGCATCGAGCCGAATTTTGAAAATGCAGAAAATGATTTTTATGATATAAAGACTATTTCGCCGTCAAATGACCGATATTTTAAAAACAAAAAACGGCTATGGAAACGACCACAGCCGTCTAAACAATGAACCGGGAAGCACGCCCAACTTCCATCAAAAGACCCCTCGCGAATTTGCGGGCAGCTCACTAGTTTTACTATAACATATAACACTGATTTGTCAATCTACTTCCCAAACACTTCCTTTGCAATCGCCACGCTGACCATAGCGTCCTTTGCGTAATAATCCGCCCCAATCTGGCTTGCATAGTCTTCTGTAAGGACCGCTCCGCCCACCATAATCTTGCAGGTCTTTCCTACCGCACCGAGTTTTTCCCGCAAAAGTTTGATTGTGTCTTCCATGTTGGCGACCGTCGTTGTCATGAGCGCGCTTAGTCCCACAAGCTGAATGTCTTTTTCCAGCACGGTTTGGACGACCTTTTCTGCTGGGACATTTTTTCCCAAATCGATTACCGTGTAGCCGTAGTTTTCCAGCATGGCCTTGACGATGTTTTTTCCGATGTCGTGAATGTCGCCGAAAACCGTGCAGATTACGATGCTTCCCTTTGACTCCTGTGCCACGCCGCTTGCTTCGAGGTGGGCTTTGATTACCGCAAAACTGTTGCTTACTGTGTCTGCCGAGAGCAAAAGCTGGGGCAAAAATTTCTTTCCGATTTCAAAGTCTTTTCCCACGATGTCCAGGGCGGGCACGATGCAGCGGTCAATGATTTC
>CAMOEE010000025.1 GCA_946611835.1 uncultured Treponema sp.
AAGAAGTTCATTGGAGGTGTACCAATGAAGCCTGCAACGAACTTGTTGATTGGGTGGTTGTACAAGTACAATGGCTCACCAATCTGTTGGATTCGTTTTTCTGACATAACAACGATTTTTGTACCCATTGTCATAGCCTCAACCTGGTCATGAGTAACGTAAATCATTGTTGCCTGCA
Organism: uncultured Treponema sp.; assembly: GCA_946611835.1. Lineage (GTDB taxonomy): Bacteria > Spirochaetota > Spirochaetia > Treponematales > Treponemataceae > Treponema_D. The sequence continues at coordinate 179 of CAMOEE010000025.1, forward strand.
AGCGGTGATGGAGAGAAGCAATCTCACCACGCATTGTAACGCGGAGTTTAGCGTCGAGGTTAGAAAGAGGCTCGTCGAACAAGAATACTTTTGGAGAACGAACGATTGCTCGTCCTACAGCAACACGCTGACGCTGACCACCAGAAAGTGCCTTTGGTTTTCGGTCAAGGTACTGAGTCAAGTCGAGCATTTTTGCAGCTTCTTCGACTTTGCGCTGAATTTCGATTTTTGGCTCTTTGCGGATTTTGAGACCGAATGCCATGTTGTCGAATACGGTCATGTGCGGGTAAAGAGCATAGTTCTGGAATACCATTGCGATGTTGCGGTCTTTTGGCGGAACATCGTTCATGAGCTCACCGTCGATGAGAAGCTCACCCTCAGTGATGTCCTCAAGACCTGCGACCATGCGGAGTGTAGTTGATTTACCACATCCAGACGGACCTACGAATACACAGAATTCGCGGTCTTCGATTGTTACGTTTGACTTTTCTACAGCCAAAACATTGCCGTCGTAAACTTTTGTTACGCCCTTAAGCTCTACTTTTGCCATTTTTTCCTCCTGTGGCAAGGGATTATAATTATGAATTCAGTATAAATGACAACAAAAGAGAATTCAAGGGAAAACTTCCAAAAAAAAGCAGAATTTTTATATAGACAGCAAATTCTTAACATAAGGCTGGCAAAGCACGAAAATCACGCTGAAAAGCACTGCCGGAAGATAATTGGCCGTCTTCACTTTTTTGATTCCCATGAGGTTGATTCCAATCAGTATGATGAGGGCACCGCCGCTCCCTGTAAGCTCCGCAATCATCTGCTCGCTCACATAAGGGGCAATCAAAACTGAAAGCAAAGTGAGGGAGCCCTGATAGAAAAATATGGCGATAACGCTGAAAGCTGTTCCCACGCCCATTGCCACTGCAAATCCAATCGAAATAAAGCCGTCCAGAATCGATTTGAGGAATATAATGGAATAATCATGCTCGATTCCGGCTTTAAAGCTGCCTACAATCGCCATTGCTCCCACGCAAAAAAGCACGGAAGCATTCAAAAAAGCATATGCAAAGTTCTTTTGAGGCCGGCCTTTTTCAAAGGAGGGGGAAGTCTCCCCCTGCGCGCCCACTTCGTTGGTCGCTACCCCTTCTCCTAAGGGGCTTTGCCCCTTAAAATCCCCGGATACCGCAGAAAGCGGCTCAGGCTCAGCCTTCGCCGAGACTCGCTCGAGCGAAGCGAAGAAACTCCCCTCGTGAGTTTTGCCGGCTTCGCCGTCGATCCCTATCCCCCTCTCGCCAACATCAGCATTTTTCTTCATAAACACTCGTTCAAGAAACTTTCCAAATTGCAGGATTTTTCCGTCAATATCGAGCAGGGTGCCAACGATTCCGCCCAGAATCAGGGCAAGAGCCAGGAAAACCACATTCTGGTACTTAAAGGACATCTGGACGCCCATTACGAATGAGACGAGACCGCAGGCCAGCTGGATTGAGTCAGTGACTTTCTGGGGGATTTTTTTTGCGAACAAAAGGCCAACAATACAGCCTGCCAAAATAGTGGCACAATTTACGAATACGGCAATCATTTTTAGAACCTGACTTGAACATAGGGAGGCGAAATGCTAAAGCATTTTGAGCCGAGTCTCGCCCGAAGCTGGGCTTCGGGCGGCACAGCTTGCGCCACTAGCACCTATAAAAAACTAAGGCTTCCCGAATGGGAAGCCTTGTTAATTCGTGCGGAGAACCTGACTTGAACAGGCACAGCTTGCGCCACTAGCACCTCAAGCTAGCGTGTCTACCAATTCCACCATCCCCGCAACTGATGTAATATATATTATAGAAATCGCTAAAAAGTGTCAATAGCAAAAAATGAAAAAAAATCAATTTTTTTCATTTTTTTACTCGCCGTCGCGGGTATAGTCGACATCCATCACTTCTTCCTGTTCAAGCAGGAAAGGTTTTTCTTTTTTGATGGCATCCATGCCTTCAGGCAGTTCCGTGAAGGTCAGTTCAATTGTGCAGTCGCCCTCACTGGCGGTGTAAGTTCCGCTTGCCTTGCCGAGCGTACTCCAGACTCCGCTTTCCTCATTTCCAGTACACTTATATAGAATGCCGGTAAAAGTGCCTTCGCTTTGAATACTGAAAATAGTGACTTGGCTTTCTGAAGTCTCTGTAAAGGTCGGATAGATATAGTAGTGGTCGTCAGAAGCCCCCGTAAATTCAAATCCACCGATTTCAGAAGCAATTATTTCATCCTTGGCTTCCGTCTCATACCTAAAAGAAGCGGAGGATGGAAGTTTTCCGTCAAAGTATTCAGCCAGCGTTAATGAGTCTTTTTCCATGATATAGTCGTAAACATATTTCGTATTGAATTCTGCCGCGACCCGTGCGACTTCTTTTTCCAGCCGGGCACCACTCAAACCGCCATCAGTGGAAGCCCACGCCTTGAATTCCTCCGCGTTTTTATATGAATAGCTTGCCCCGCCCTCTTCGGTACAGGCATATCCTGTCAGCGTCAAATACAGGCTTTCGCTTCCCCTGTCGTAAGTGTAGGTGTAGTTTTTCGTTTTGCTTATTGTTCCGCTGACTCCCGCTACTGTACAGACATTCCTTGCCGTATTTTTTCCAAAGGTCCATGTGTCAGTTTCGTCTGTATCTTCATGAGTAAGGGTCCAGGTTTTATCCCTGAACGGATTTGCCGTGCTTGAAATGAGGCTAAAGCCCCGAGGCTCAGTCTGAGTCAGCTCACAGTTTTGCAATACGAAAATTTCTTCTGCCCCCTGGGGAATCCCTGTAAAGGTTAGCGTGATGGTACTGCCCTTTGAGCCTTCGATGTTGCTGCCTTCTCTGTTGATGGTGTAGGTTCCGCTTGCAGACCCCAGATTGCTCCATATTGTAATTCTATCGGGATCGAGAATAGACCCGGGAGCGTAGCGCTTATACATGATACCGGAAAAAGTACCTTCAGTTGAGGAAGCGGCTGTGAATGAGGGACAGATATAGTAGTGGTTGTCATCGGCAAGAATCACAATTTCGCCCTTGTTGATATATACATCTGAAATTGCAGAATAAGCATCATCCTCAAACTCTGCATAGAAGTAAGCGCAAGTCGGAAGAGTGCCATCGAAGCTGTCAATAAGCGTCAGACTTTCTTCATCCTCATCTATAGTATACCTGTAGACCTCTTTTGTGGCGAATTCTGCGGTCATTTCCGCAGTATTCTTGTCCAGCTCAATCCCGCTTATGCCATTTGAGGAACGGTATGCCCTGTATTCCTCTGCGTTTGAGTATGAATAGGTTGAACCATCTGAATCAACGAAAACTTCTTTGGTCTTTGCAAGATAAAGGAGACTGTTCTCACTGTCAAAGCTGTAGTTGTAATATTTTATGGTGATGGCCGCTGTGTCATAGTCATAGTCAATGCCAGAGCTCGTTGTTACCCTTTGCAGACTGTCCGCTCCGAAAATCCATTTTTCAGACTCATCATACCACCATGACAGAATCCAGGTTTTTCCGTTAAAGGGATTTGTGCCCACGGATGCAGGCAGGGCTGCATAGGGGCTTACGGCAGTGTCATTGCTTTCATCATCGCTTGAGCAGGCAAGAAAGCCAAAAGCGGTGCAGAGTACGGCAGAAATTATGACCAGAGCGTAAACAAATTGCTTTATCTTTCTCATAAGACCCCCTAAAGACTATTTAAATATAAACCGATGTTTCCGATATGTCAAAAGATAATCAGGAATGAATTAAGTTTTATTCTTATTTCTTTTCTTTGCCTTGTTTTAGGAATGGGGAATCTTCTACTCACTTAACTCAATCGCCTTAGTCTATGCGGACACATTGTTTTATTTTTTAGCAATAGTTTATTTTGTCATAAAGGCGATTGCACCGTCCCAGTTCTCCGGCGGATTCTCAATGAATTCCTCACAGCGGCTCAGCATAAGTTTTGCAGCCTTGTCTTCTGGAACAGCTTTCAGAGCTTTTTCAAAATAATTCTTCCCAAGATTCCATATTCCCTGCTTATACAGGTCCATGCCCTTTATATAGGCATCTTTGTAGACATGAGGGTATTCATCCTCACTGCGGTCAACCGCATAAATGGGAACGGCTTTCTTTTTTCCTTTTACACGCACATCGTCCAGATGGCGGAAACAGAAAGAATCTTCACCGGCATCCAGACGAACGCTCTCGCTCACAAGAATCTGGCTTCCGTAAGTTTTCGTCAGGCCTTCAAGCCGGCTCGCAAGGTTTACGCTGTCACCGATTACTGAATAGTCAGTCTTGTCCTTTGAGCCGATCGAGCCTACGATTACATCACCATAGTGGATTCCGATACCGATGTTGAACTTCATTCCGTCCGGCATGACAAGATCCCCTAGCTCCACGGACGGAAGGGCTGCGCGCATCTCGCAGGCTGCCTGTACAGCACGGCGGCAGTTGTCCTCATAGCTGACCGGAGTTCCGAATTCTGCCATGATTGCGTCACCGATGAATTTGTCAATCGTTCCGCCATGTTTTTTGATTATCTCAACCATGGTCGAAAAGTAACGGTTCAAAAATGCGACGAGGACATCAGGCTTGTTCTTTTCGCTTATGTTCGTGAAAGAACGGATATCGCTGAAAAGGATTGCCACCGTTCTTGTCTCGCCGACCCCCATCTTGTCGTTCGTGTCGTCAGCCTGCATTACAAGGCTGTCGATAACCTGCTCGGGGACAAAACGGCTGAAGGCCCTGCGGATTCGTTTTTCAAAGAACATTTTCTTTTTGAGAATCAGAGCCTTGTCAAAAATCGGGGCCGTGTTGCGCACGCATGAGTCAAAGAAAGTCCTTTTTGCATTTCCGAAATTTCCCTCGCTGACGACATGGACTGTTCCGAACCTCTCGTTTCCGGATGTGGATTTCAATGTCTCGCTCTCATAACTTGAAAGCTGTACTTTCCTGCTGTAAAACCTGTTCAGTTCATTTTTTGTCTCAAGTCTTTTTGGGATTATTTTGACGGAGCTGAAGTCTGGCTGAACCTTACCGAAATCCACGAAACACACATTCAGAAAGTCGTTGATTTCTTTTTCGCCCATGTTTCCGGAACAGACATAATATCCGTGGGGGCCGTCGTTCTCGACCATAAAAAGTGCGGCAAGGGGAAGCTCGCAGACCTCGGCTATTAGTAGCAAAAAATCCCTGATTCCCCTCTCAATGTTTTCGATGCCGTCTATAAGCCCCATGAGGCTTGAGAACATGGCTATCTTCCTGAAATCCCAGTGCAAGAGCTCGGAAGTCCTCAAAAAGAGAAAGTTATCCCCGAAGTCTTCCTTTGCTTTTTCCAGCAGTGCCGTGTCAATTTTCCTGGAATTCATTTCGGCAAGCTCTGCAACCTTTGAGGCAAAAGTCTTCTTGTCAAGGCGGACGAAAGCCGTAGCCCCGCTCTGCATTGCGCAGACTTCATCAAAAGGGGACTGAAAATTGGCGTACATTCCGATTGTCAGATCCTCAAAGCAGTCCATCGAGCGCATAATCCGGACAATCTCAAAGCTCCGCGGTTCAAGGATATCACAGTTCAAAAGGAACAAATCGGGCTGGAAATCAAAGAGCTCCATGAAAGCATCTTTTCCGCTGCCTGCGAATTTAATCTCATAGGCCCCGCTATCGAGTATGTCAGAGAAGATTTTCTGCAAGGTCATTGACGTCTCAAGAATAAGGATTTTTTTGCTCATTAAGCTTCTCCTACAAGCTCTTTTACAGTGCTGATAAGTTTTCCACGCTCAAAAGCGCTCTTTGAGATGATTGCGCTGGCACGGAGACGGTCGAATTCTGCGATTGCATCAGAAGTCTGGTCAGCGGAGACAACTACAACAGGCGAATCCTTATACTGCTCCATCCTGCGCAAGTTGTCGAGAAGAACGAGGCCTGTCATTCGGGGCATGTCCTTGTCCGTAAGAATCAGGTCGTACTGTTTTTCCTTTGCTTTTTCAAGGCCGTCAAGACCGTCAAAGGCCGTATCCACGGCAAATCCGGCTCCCTCAAGGATTGTCTTTTCAATCTGGCGGGTGGTGTCCGAGTCGTCGATTACAAGAAGGCGGACCGTGCGTTTTCTGGTGGCCGCCTCGTATTTTTTGATGTCATAGCCGCGCAGGGACTTGAATTTCTTGAGGATGTCAGGAACATGAAGAATAGGAACGATGTCATAATGCTCGTCAAAGACAATTCCCTGAAGAATCGAGAAGTTTCTGAAGGCTTTGGGGAGAGGCTTTACCACCAGCGAGACAAACTGCTGCACTTCCTCAACGATGATTCCAATCCGCTGCTCCATGTATTCGGCAATAAGGATTGAGTCGGCATCCTTGTCATTGAAACTTTTCTGCTCGTCAAAAAGTGTGGAAAGCGAGAAGCAGGGAATCAACTGGTCCTCAAGCTTTATGTAATTCTGGTTCTGCAGGTTAATATATTCGCTCTTCTTTCTGTGAATTATGTCAACGATGTGCTGGGAGGGAATAAGGTACTTGTCCCTGTTCGAGGAAATGAAAAGTCCCTGTAAGGTCGAAAGCGAGAGGGGGAATCGAAGGATAAAGGATGTGCCCTCACCCGGCGTGCTCTCGACTTTGATTCTTCCTTTGATTTTCTCGACATTCGCCCAGACGACATCAAGCCCCACTCCCCGCCCCGAAAGCTCCGTTACGCTGTCTTTTGTGGAGAAACCGGACTGGAAGAGGAACTGGGAAAGCTCCCTCTCGCTCATGTTCTTGATTTCCTCAAGGCGCTCAGGATAAACCTTGCAGGCCTTGGAGCGGATTTTATCGTAGTTTAGTCCCTGACCGTCATCGGTCACACGAATCTCAATGTGCTTTGTCTCCCGGACACAGCTTATGCTTATGCAGCCCTCCTCGCTCTTTCCGGCGGCCTTTCTCTCTTCAGGACTCTCTATTCCATGATCCAGGGCATTCCTTATCAGGTGCATGAGTATGTCGCCCAGCTCCTCAAGAATCACCTTGTCAATCGATATGTCAGTCTCAGGGATGCTGCATCTGACTTTTTTGTTGAGGTTCATGGCCTCAAGAGCGATTGTGTTCTCAAGGGGACGCAGAACGATTCCGATGGGGAGCATACGAAGGTCAAAAATCTGCTCCTGAACGCTGAAAATCGATGTCTCAAGGGCAAAAATATCGTTCTCGAACTGCTTGCGGATTTTTGAAAGGGCGTGATTGCCGGTCTCCTCCTCGAAACGCTGGAGTTCCGCCAGCTGATGCTTGAGATGAAATTCCCTTGTAATCATTGAGTCAAAGGAAGCTATGATTTCGTTGACTCGGGAAAGCTTGATCCGGATTGACTGGATTTCGCTGACCTTTTCGTTGAATTCGTCATCCTCATCATCATCGATTTTCTCTCCCCTCTCCCTCTTGATTTCGTCAAGAAAAGACTCGATGTCGATGAGCTCCCCGGCCGCCAGCTTGTCGCAATACTGAAGGTAGAGGGTGATGTTCTGGGCATCGCTTCCCCGCTTTAAAATCATTGAAGCACATTCTGAAATCTTGTCCGCAACCGTGAAAACCAGGCGAACCAGCCTGTCAGTGTTCTTGACCTGGCCGTCCTTCACGCTCTTGTAAATGTCCTCCAGGGCGTGGGAGAGCTTTTCTATCGTGGGGAAGCCCAGCATACGGGAATTTCCCTTTATCGTATGCAGTTTTCTGAGCAGGCTGACCATAGTTTCAGGGTCATTCTGGCTGACTTTGAGATTTATGATGTCTTTACGGGAAGCTTCAAGGAGTTCTTTTACCTCACTGACATAGCTTTCGGTAATATCAGATGAAATTTCCGCCATCTACCTGGTCTCCTTTTTATGAAAATAGAACACGCTTCCATCAACAAGTTTTTCCAGGCTGTCAGGAACGATTTCTGAGCCCAGCTGCGCTATCTCGCTCATGGAGACGAGAAGGATTCCGTCTTCGGCAAGGCAGTTCCCGGCTATCGTTCTCAGAATTCTTGAGCGAAGTTCCTGGTTGAAGTAGATGAAGACATTCCTCAAAAAGATAATGTTCTGGTTTTTGGGCAGGAAGAGCTGGGTCTCAGGTGAATCTATCACGGACAAATTGATTTTCTGAGTCCTTATGCAGTCCTTTATCTCGCCGCTGAACTGGATTGTGCGCTCGTCCTTTTTGTAGGGGGCAAGCAAGTCCTGGAAAACCACCCCGTCCACCTGCCTGATTGAAGATGTCAGGAAAAGGCCGTTTTTGCAGTGCTCAAGCACAATCGAATTGATGTCGCTGGCCGTGATTGAGACATTAACCCCAGAAGCCTTTGCCAGCAGGGCAAGGGAATATGGCTCCTCACCGTAAGAGCAGGCTGCGCTCCAGATTTTCATCCTCATGCTGCCGAACTTTGCCTTCCAGCTGGGGAAGATTTTCTCACGCAAAAAAGCGAACTGCCTTTCTTCACGGAAAAAATATGTCTCATTGACGGTGCTTTCGTTTACAAGCTCGGTGAAAAGCCTCTCGTCAGAAAGAAGCTCATTTCTGAAGTCAGGGACGCTAGTGTTTTTTTCGGCAATACGCCTCTCGATGAAGGCCTTGATTCCGTCACGATGACTTGAGCGGGGAATAATGCCGGTACGGCTCTTCAATATTGAGAGGAAAGATTCGAATTCTTCCTGTGTAATAGTTTTGATTTCCTTCTGATTCATTCGCCCACCAACTCCAAGATTCGTTTTGCAATCTCACCCCGGGGCAAGATTTCCTGAGCTCCGCCCGCCTCAATGGCTGCGGCAGGCATTCCAAAGACGGCACAGGTTGACTTATCCTCGACGATTGTCCAGCCACCCCTGTCACATATTTCCCGGCAGCCCTCGGCACCGTCAAATCCCATTCCTGTCAGAAGAACGGCGAGGCATTTTTTCTCATAGATTCTGGCGGCGCTGCGGAAGAGTTTGTTGACGGCAGGACGCAAAAACCTCTCAGGCTCCTCGTCTGAAAGTTTGAGGACAGGATTCCCTTTTGGGCTTATGTAGTCGATTACGAGGTGCTTGTCCGCAGGCGCCATGTAAACTGTCCCGCCCAGGGCTTCCTCACCGTTCTCGGCCAGCTTTACCCTGATGTTGTGGCATACGCTGGCAAACCACTCCGCCATGTTCTTGTCTGCGCCGACATCAATGTGCTGGGCATAGAGGACAGGAAGGGAGAAATTCTTTCCCAGCAGGGGCAGAATCTTTGAGACAGCGGAAGGACCTCCTGTTGAGGCTCCGATGCACAAGACTTTGAAAGAAGATTTTTTTGAGGTTGTCTGAGTAAGTCCGGAAGAAGAGAAGAAGCGAAGTTTTTCGACGAGAGAATCAAAGAATTCTTTCGTGTAGTCTGAGATTTTTGGCTTCTCGATGGTCTCAAGGCCTGGGCATGCATAAGACAAACTTGAATCAGCAAGAAGAATGACAGGAATTTTCTTCTCGTCCACGATGAGGCGGAGGTCATTTTTTTCTACAGGATCACTCATATCAAGCCCCGAAACAATCACATCCGGCACTTCGTCATCAATCGACTCAATGAGTTTTTTGCCGTTCGACACGAAGGAAATGATGTTCACATCCGGGTAAGAGTCCAGGCCCTGTTCTAGAATGGTACGGACCACAGCAGAGCCATCGGCAATCATAATATTCATTCTTCAGCTCCCCTATTTTTGTCTTTAAGCCAGTCTGAGAAAAACTTCCAAAGGAGGTTATCCAGCGACAGAAGAATCTGTTTTCTCGTTATTTTCACTTGCTTTTTGTCAGCAATGAATCCTATGGCGCTTACCCCGCATTCTTTCAGTCTCTCACGGATTCCTTTGGGCATGAGATGCAGGTGAGAGATATCAATTTCGCTGCTGGTAATCAGGCTGTTCACTGAAAGGGCGAAATTCCCGCTGGGTGGAAAAGGCGTGCCTGTGTATTTTTCGATTTTATAGCGGATGTCCTCGGAGAAGTCCTGCATACGCATGACAAGAACCACATTGCACTTTTCGAGGGAAGTGCAGGAAAATTCATTTTCGAGGAAGGAGCCGATATAAATATGGGGAAGAATCTCGTCATTGAAATCAATATGGAGCATTTTTTTTTCGAGCGCAAGGTAGATGCCGAAAATCACATACTTGCTCTGGATGAGAAAATCAACGGTATCATAGCTTATGCAGGTGAAATAATTAGGCGCTTCCAAGGTCTTTCCTTATAAGAATTTCAAAGGCGTTCGGATTCAGCACGGGGATTTCCTCTTCCTTGTAGCCCAGCGTCCCCAGGAAGAAGCCCTCCTCGTTCTTGCCGGGAATCAGCTTCATGCTTTCTTCCTCCGTCTCGGCAAAAAAAAGGATGTCCGAAATATGAATCGAAAGCTGGTCATCGTCCCGCTTGAAAATCATGAACAAAGGCACATCAGGCGGAGTCTTGTCCTTCTCCTCAATCAGAGCCCTGGGATTTATGACGGTGAAAGGGTCCCCGCGGCGGTTTATGACCCCCTCGATGTAATCAGGCATGAAGGGAAGCTTGTAGACGGAGAGGTCCCGGATAATCTCAAGGACATCGTTCGAGCGGACGGCGTATTTTTTCTGCCCGATTGCGAATACCAGCCATGTCACCATGACTTTTTCTTCGACAAGCTCCTGCTCGCCCGCCTTTTCTTCTTCTATCTGCTCGATGATTTCTTCATTCATGCTTTGACCTCAGCTTTCTCGGATTTGGAAGGCTTTTTGACCTTGACAGCCTTTGACTTTTTGCCGGCCTTTCTCTGCTCGCTCAGCCCAGAGGCAATAACCTTGAGTTTCTGGGAGATTTGCGACATATGCTCGGTGGCCGAAGTGAAGTTCTCAACGCCAGCTGAAATCTGTTTTAATGTAAGAAGGATCTGCTCGCTGGCAAGAGCCTGCTGTTTGATGATTGTCGTGATTTTACCGGCGCTCTCAGCCGTGCTCTCGGATGCGTTCTTGATGCTGGTGAAGCGCTCCTCAAGGTTCTTGGCGCTGTCAACGCCCTCCTGGATTTTTGATGTTCCGCTCTCCGAGGCAAGGATAAGGTCGTCGGAGCTTTTCTGAATCTCGGTGATCCGCTCCTTTATTTCTTTTGTGCCGTCGATGATTCCGTCAGCAAGGCGGCGGATTTCGGTGGCAACGATGTGGAAGTTACGGCCAGCCTCACCTGCGCTGGAAGCCTCAAGCTCTGCGTTAAAGGCGATGATTTTTGCCTGATCGGCGACCGAGTTAATCAGGGTAACTATTTCCCAGATGTTGGCGATTTTTTCGCCCAGGGCCTTGATTCCTGAGATTGTCCCCTGGTTTGTCTCCTCGATTTCCAGGAGCTGCTTTACATTCTCCTCTATGTAAGAGACACCTTCTGAGACATCCCCGCTGGTCTTTGCGGCGATTCCGGAGACATCCTTAATCTGCTTGGAGATATCCTCCGAAAGGGCCGTGTTGTCCTCCATGGTGGCGACGATTTCCTTTACGGCCGTGCTCTGATCCTGTGCGGTGACGGCAGTTTCCTTTGATGAGGCGGCAAGATTCAAAAGCTCCTCAAGGATGCTGTTTCCGACCTGCTTTTCGTTTGAGTGAAGGACATGAATGCGCACGAAAATAAAGAAAATGAGAAGGGTGAATACAATGACGACGAGAGAAATCGATGAAGGAACAAGTGCCCCCTCGACAAAGGCCAATAAAGTGCAGTCCTTTGAGACCATTATGTTCCAGTCAATCTCTTCGATGGGCTTGAAGGAATAAATGCAATCCTCCTCGTCGATGAAATCACAGCTCATTTCACGAAGCTCTTCTTCCCGCCCCTCAAAATCCGGGATTACCCTGGTTATAAGGACCTTGTCCTCAAGATGGCTCAAGTCAGTGGAGCCGGTTATCTCAAGGTTCTTGTTGTAGATGAACATTTTGCAGCTTTCCGGAAGGTCTGAATAGAGGGAATCGACGAAATCGGAGATAGGGATTCCCGTTCCTATAAGGCCAAGGAAGCCGCCTTCTTCGTCACGGACTATGCAGTTGACCCACATGAAAGTCTGCTTGAGGCCGATGTCATAGTTCACATTGAATTCATACTCGTTTTCGGACTTCATCGCTTCAAGGTACCAGTCGCTTGAAGGATTCTCCTTGTCCAGGGTGTAGAGATACTCATTGTTGGAATAATAGCGAAGGTCCTTGTCATTGATCATGAATGTGATTTTGCTCAAAAAAGACTTCTGATAGGCGAGGACCTCTGCAAAAACCTCATCATGCAGGCTGTTTTCCTCGGGTTCCTTAAAATAGTTGATGACAAGAGGAGATTTTGCCAGCTGAAGGGCAAGGGCAAGCTGCCTGTTAAGGCCTAGCTCGAATTTAAGGCTCATGTTCTTGCAAATCTGGGCAAGTTCCTTGTGGCCTGTCCTGATGAAATTCTTCCTCGCCGTGAAATTAATGAAGAAATAGCTGCCCGCAAGCATGGCCGCAAGAATCAGGGAGAATACAATTATAAAAAAAGGAAAAGACATTCGCTTAGGCTCTTTTTTTGCCGGCTTTTTTGCCTCAGTTTCCTTATCAACATCCTTTACCGCAAGATTTTTTCTCTCAATGTCGCTTGCATCGATAAATTTTGCTTCCATGTCTCACTTTCCTCTTTTTTAACTGAATTATTTCCGCAACTCTTCTGCGATTTTCTGCAATTTCTGTGATGCCTCGGAAACATTTTCCGTCGCACCCCGGAATTTATCTACGCCAGAGGCAATCTGCCTGAGGGTGATAAGAATCTGTTCGCTTGCTATTGCCTGCTGCTGGATGATTGTCGTGATGTCGCCGGCACTGTCAGCGGTGATTTCCGAGGCATTCTTGATGCTGGTGAAGCGCTCCTCAAGGTTCTTTGCGTTAGAGACACCCTCACGGATTTTTTCGGTTCCGCTCTCAGAAGCGATGATAAGGCTGTCCGAGCTTTGCTGAATCTCAGTGATTTTGACCTTGATTTCCCTGGTGCCGTCGATGATTCCGTCAGCAAGGCGTCGTATCTCAGTCGCTACGATATGGAAATTCTTTCCGGCCTCGCCTGCCGTGCTCGCCTCAAGCTCTGCGTTGAAAGCAATTATTTTTGCCTGGTCGGCGACCGAATTGATGAGGGTGACGATGTCCCAGATGTTCTCGATTTTGTCACCCAGAGATTTGATTCCTTCGATGGTGTTCTGGTTTGCTGTGGCGATTGCCTTAAGCTGCCTTACATTCTGCTCAAGATAAGAGACTCCCTCCGCAACATCGTCGCTGGTCTTTGTGGCGACGCCGGAAACATCCTTGATTTTCCTTGAGATATCCTCCGAGAGGGCCGTGTTGTCCTCCATGGTGGCAACGATTTCCTTGACGGCCGCGCTCTGATCCTGTGCGGTGACGGCGTTCTCCCTTGAGGAATCGGCCAGCTTATGGGTCTCGTCAATAAGGTGACTGCTGGCCTTCTCCTCTTTTGACCTCATCCGGCTGAGGATAAAGGCCGTTATTGACATGATAACGATGAACAGAATAAAAAAAGCCACGGATAGAAGAATTTTTGTGGCGGTAGAAAAGGCATTCACATCTTTTATGCTTTTTCCAAGGACGTAGAACCAGCCGGTCATAGGAATCGGGGATATGCGGAAAACATATTTTATGCCGTCAACTTTACCGACAACGAAATCATCCTCAACTTCAAGGAGCTTCTCGCCGATTTTCCGGTAGGCCCCGTCCTTTACGGTGAGGATATTGTCCTCCGGGCTGAATTCCTCGTGCATGAAGTAATCGCCATCTGGCGAAAGGATGAAAGAACGGTCAAGAAGATCGGATTTGACGGCTCCTACAAAAGCCTGGAGGTCTTCCATTGGAAAATCAAAGGCAACGACTCCGTCAATCTCATCGCCCTTGTAGATGACTTTGGAAATGCTCACGGCGAGTATGCCGGTCAAATCATTTACATATACATCAGAATAAAAAAGCTCTCCGTCCTTTTCGACGGCCCCCTTGTACCAGCTTGAGTCGGAGGCAGAATAGCCTTCAGGAGGCTCTATATTTGGTCCGCAAAACAATGTTCCGTCGGATTTTGCTCCATAAAAACCAGGAAATTCTGAGTAGGCCAGGGACATTTTCTCAAAGACAGAACTTGTCTCCGAATCGTCATCAGAAAAGCCGTCATTGAACATACATGCAACGGCCTCAACCATTTTGGATGGGGCGGAAAGAGTATTCTCAAAATTGAGGACGCACTCCTTCATGTTGGAATACATAAGCCTGTAGGCCTGCTCCTCGGTAAAATTGGAAACAAGCGAGGCGACTATAATCGTAGTCAAGACAAAGAAGGCAGCTACAGGGACTCCAATCAAAATCAGCGAGCGTCTTACAAAATTCATTCAGCCTACTCCTACATATTTTACATAAAGACAATTATAACATGATTTCGGCAGGATATGAGAAAAATATAAGCCTGGATAAATATTTTTTAAGATATTTTTTACAATTTCAGAAAAACAGTGCTATAATATTTCCATGTATTATGCAAGTTTGGGTTTTCTGGCCACCGCAATTCTTGTCATCATAAATTTTGATATTCTCAAGAAGCCACACTTCGGGCAAACGGTCCGGGCGCACGAGCATTACAGGGCATTTCTTTTCAGCGTCCTGAATTATTATATTACAGACATTTTCTGGGGGCTTTTGTACTCCCCCTCGCTTATTTTTTTCTGCTACATTAACACTGTCCTTTATTTTGCGGCCATGGCCTTGTCGATTTTCTTCTGGACCCGCTATGTCATCAAATACATCAGAGCTCAGAATATATTCTTCACAATTCTTAAGCATGCGGGCTTTGTCTTTCTGATTTTCTCTTTCATTGCCATAGCCCTGAACTTTTTTATCCCTGTATTGTTCTGGTTTGACTCCGGGGGCATTTATCATCAGGGAAAAGGAAAAGCCGTCACGCTTATGAGCCAGATAATCCTGTTTTCTGCGACGGCTCTCTACATGATGATTGCCACTACACGGACAAAAGGAGCGCAAAAACGCCGCTACAGGGCAATATGGTTCTCAAGCCTCACGATGACGCTTTTCATCTTTCTCCAGCGGAATTATGTTTTCATGCCCTATTATACGGTAGGTTTCATTATCGCCACCTGCATCATGCACACCTTCGTCCTGGCCGACGAAAAGGAGACAAGGGGCGAGGAATTAGAGAAACTACTTCAAATCGAAGCGATTCAGGAAGCCGAACTGAATTCGGCCAGGAACATGGCTTTCACCGACCCCCTCACGGGCGTAAAGAACAAAAATGCCTACATTGAGGATGTGAGCGGCATAGAGAAAAGGATTGAGGACGGAGTTTTAAGGAATTTTGGGCTGGTAGTGTTCGATGTGAACGGACTCAAGCTTGTTAACGACACCAAAGGCCATGAAGAAGGCGATAATTTCATAAAAAACGCAGGCCAGCTGATTTGCAGGGGATTCGAGCACAGTCCGATTTACAGGATTGGCGGTGACGAATTCGTCGCATTTTTGATGGGAGAGGATTTCAATAATCATAAGCTTTTGATAGACAATTTCAACCTGAGGGTCGAAAAGAACAAGGCCGAGGGAAAAGTAACCATCGCCTGCGGCTACGACGAATTCGACGCAGAGCATGACGACAGTTTCCTCAGGGTCTTCGAGCGCGCCGACAGGAAAATGTACGAGCGCAAGAAGGAACTAAAAGGCAGAGTCTAGACCGCCCTGCTTAACCTGGAAGTGGGCAAATTCCATTGAGAAGCTTGCCCGCCCCTGGGTTACAGAACGCAGGTTGGTTGAGAATCCGAACATTTTTGCCATCGGTGCAATGCAGTGAACGATTTCACCAGAAGCCTTTGAGTCCTGGCCCTGAATCATTCCGCCCCGCTGGGTAATCTGGCTGATTGCGTCGCCTACAAATTCAAGAGGACAAGAAATATCAACATTCATGACAGGCTCAAGAATCTGAGGGACGGCCTTGGCAGCAGCCTCGTCAAAGGCCTGAGCAGCGCAAGCCGTAAAGGCGAAAGCTGTTCCCGTAAGCTCGTTGTAGTCGATTTTTGTGACAGTGACTCCTACATCGGCACAAGGATAGCCGTATTTGATTCCTGAAGCAAAGGAATTTTCGATTCCTGACTTGATTGCGTCGTAAATCTCTTCGGGGATATTGTTGTCGTGGACTTCGCAGGAGTAAGTGTTTCCCACTCCCTGCTCATTCTGGCGGATTTTAATTGTAAGGCCGGCAGCGTTGTCTTTTCCGGCAAGGTTCTTTTCCCAGACAGATGAAACTTCAGCCTCGTTCGTGACGGACTCACGGTATGTTACCTGAGGAGCACCTACATTAGCCTTTACGCCGAAGTCGTCCTTCATGCGGGTGACGAGGACATCAAGATGGAGCTCGCCCATTCCGCTGATGATGAGCTGGCCGGTCTCGGCATCCTCATGGCTTGTGAAGGTTGGGTCCTCCCGGCTCATGATTGCAAGGGTCTCCACAAGCTTGTCCTTGTCGCTCAAAGTCTCAGGCTCGATTGCAATTGAGATTACAGGCTCAGGGAATTTAAGGCTTTCAAGAAGGATTGGCATTCCCTCGCTGCCCAAAGTGTCGCCGGTCTGAGAGATTTTAAGGCCTACGAAAACAGCGATGTCGCCGGCCTGAACAGAGTCCATCTGCTCCATGTGATTTGCGTTTACGCGAAGGATACGGTTGATTCGCTCACGCTTTTTCTTTCCCACATTAAGGCACTGACTTCCCGTGGTGAATTTTCCTGAGTAGACGCGGACAAAGGCAAGGGAACCCATTTCGCGGTCCTGCTGGATTTTAAAGACAAGGCCCAGAGGCATTTTCTTTTCGTCGCAGGGGATTTCAACAGATTCTTCCTTGTCTTTTTTGACATGAAGGCCTTTTGCGGCCGGAACATCAGTCGGGCATGGAAGATAGTCGATTACGGCATCAATCAAAGGCTGAACGCCCTTGTTTCGGCGGGCAGTTCCACAAAGACAGGGAACGAGGGTTCGGTTAATCGTGAGGGTGCGGAGGGCTTTTTTAAGCTGCTCGTTCGTGATTTCGCCGCCCTCAAGATAAATCATTCCAAG